>DASWPR010000178.1:0-17755 GCA_036398455.1 Dokdonella sp. | reverse complement strand
ATCGAGCGCCGTCATCATCTGCATGCGACGGTGCTGCAGCGCGCGGTGAAGTCGGCGGCACGACGCGCCGCCCTCAGCAAGCCGGCCACCTGCCACACCTTGCGGCACAGCTTCGCGACGCACTTGCTGGAAGCCGGCCAGGACATCCGCACGGTGCAGGAGCTGCTGGGTCATGCGGATGTCAACACGACGCAGATCTACACGCACGTGCTCAACCGCGGTGGCCATGGCGTGATCAGCCCGCTGGATCGCTGACCCAGCGGGCAGGCGGGATGGTGGCTGCGCCGCTCCTACTTCAAGTTCGCCTCGAACAACCTGTAGATGCGCTTGTATTCGTCCAGCCACGAATCGGCATGCACGAAGCCGTGGCGCTCCATCGGGTAGGTCGACATCTGGAAGTTGTCCTTGTGCAGCTCGATCAGCTTCTGATACAGCCGCACCGAATCCTCGAACAGCACGTTGTTGTCGATCATGCCGTGGCAGATCAGCAGGGCGCCCTTGAGGCCGTCGGCGAATTCGATCGGCGAGGATTTCTCGTAGGCGATCGGGTCGAGTTGCGGGTCGTTGAGGATGTTCGAGGTGTACTCATGGTTGTACTGCGTCCAGTCGGTGACCGGGCGCAGCGCGGCGCCTGCCTTGAACACGTCGGGCGCGCGGAACAGCGCCATCAGCGCCATGAAACCGCCGTAGGAACCGCCGTACAGGCCGACGCGCTGCGGATCGGCGGAGGCGTTCTTCTCCAGCCAGTGCACGCCGTCGATCAGGTCTTCCAGTTCCGGGTGGCCCATCTGGCGGTAGATCGCGGTGCGCCAGTCGCGGCCGTAGCCTTCGCTGGCGCGGTAGTCCATGTCGAGCACCACGTAGCCGTGTTCGGTCAGCAGGTTGTTGAACATCTGTTCGCGGAAATACGGCGAGTAGCCGAGCGTCACGTTCTGCAGGTAGCCGGCGCCATGGACGAACAGCACGGCCGGGTATTTCTTCGACGCATCGAAGTCTTTCGGCTTGTACACCTTCGCGTAGATCGGCTGCTTCGTGTGCGACGAGGGCACTTCGACGACCTGCAGGTCCGGCCACGCGAACGCCTTGTACTCGCTCGTGCGCGTGTCGGTGAGTTCGCGCGGCGCGGCACCGCCCTCGGCCGTGGTCACGGCGAGCTGCGCCGGCACGTAGGGACTCGAATGCAGCGCGACCAGCTGCTTGCCATCGGGCGACAGCGCGTAGCCGTTCAGGCCCTTGTAGTTCGTCAGGCGTTCCAACTTTCCGCCGGCCGTGGCAACGCGATACGCGTCGTAGGCGTAGGGTGCTTCCGCGTTCGCACGCAGGTAGAACCAGCGGCCATCCGGCGACAGCGTCGGGCTCGATACTTCGAACGTGCCGCGGGTCAACGCCGTCGCCTTGCCGCCGGGCTTCTTCGCGTAGAGCTGCGAATAGCCGGTTTCCTCGGACAGGTACCACAAGGTCTGGCTGTCGTCTTCCCAGCCGAACTCGTTGAAGTTCCAGTTGATCCAGCCGGCGTCGCCGAGGCGCTGCTGCAGTACGAGCGCGTGCTTGTCGAAGTCGACCGTCGTGATCCAGCGGTCCTTGTTGTCGATCGCGCGCAACTGGATCGCCAGCGAGCGGCCGTCCTTGCTCCAGGCGATGCCGCCGCCACCGCCGTCCTCGGCGTCGGCGACGATGCGCACGGCACGTGATTTCGACGCGTCGTCGGCCTTGTCGTCCTTTTTGTCCGCCTTCGCGGTCTTGCCGTCGCCGTGCTTGGCGTCCTTGGATTCGATGCCGCGCTCGCGCTTGAGCTTCTCGTTTTCCTCGCGCACGGACTTCAGCGGATCGTCGTGCATGCCGGCGAGGTCGTCCAACGCGAGCTTGTGCTGCTCGTGCCGGTCGAGATCGAGCAGCAGCAGCGACTGCGGCGCGGGATCGTTGCGGCCGACGCGGGTGCGCTCGTCTTCCTGTTCCTCGTAGCCGGATTCGGTGACGAAGTGCTGCAGCTTGCCGCGCTTGCCGTGGTCGTAGCCTTTCGGCGTGGTCACGATCAGCAGGTGGCGGCCATCGGGTGCGAGCGCGGTTTCTTCGATCTTGATGTCGTCGCCGATGAAGAACGGCAGCGGAGCGCGCGTCGGATCGCCCTTGGCGAACTCGTCGCCGTGCTGTTTCTGCGCGTCGCGGTCGGCTTTGATCTTGCGCAGGGTGGAGAAGTAGCGCAGCTGCATCTCGCCGAGATCGTCGGGCTTCTTCGCGTCGGGATCCTTTTCAGTGCGGATCACCACCGCCGGCCCGCTGAAGCCTCCGGCAATGTCGTAGCTGTACCAGTCGCTGCCGCTCCGATATTGCAGGCTGCGTCCATCGGCCGAAAACTGCGGCGCCGATTCCGGCTCCGGCGTGCGCGTGACCTGGATCAGGCGGCGGCTGGCGACTTCGCGGATGAACACGTCGCCGTTGCGCACGAAGGCCGCGCGTGTCCGCGCCCGGTCGAACACCGCATCGGCGCCGTCCGCGTTGGCCATCGCCGCCGGATCGACCCGCGCGTCCTTGCCGTCGGCCAGATCGACGCGGTGCAGGTTGCGCACCGACGAGCCCTTCTGCTTGAGCTGGTAGTACACGCTGCGTCCGTCGACGCTCCAATAGGGCCGCTCGACCGGCGCGCCGATCCAGTCCGGATCGGCCATGGCCTGGTCGATCGTGATCGCGCGTGCGGGCGCGGCGGCAAGCGTGAGCAGGGTGACGAAGCTGGCGACGAGCGCGCGCTGCATGCGGAATCTCCGGACAGTCGAGGCAAAGCGCTGAGCTTAGCGCCAAGGCGGCGCCGCGGACCGGGCCAGAAGTCAGCGGCCGGAGAGTCTTTGCAATCCTTTGTAACGCGGGGCCGATGGTTCCTGGGGCGCCTTCTCGGGAGCGGATGCGAGGGCAAACCCGGCTCATCCCGCGTGGCGGGAATGACGTCCATCAATGGTGTCGGGTCGAGGCTGTCCGCCGCACTGCTCGAAGGGCGGGACAAAGGCCAAGGGATCGCGACGGAGACCGCTGCCGCCCAGATCTGGCCTGGAACCAGCGCCCTTTGCCCGTTCGCGCCCTGGCAGCGCGTTCCCCTGGCTCAGGGCGTCTCGAACCCGTTCGCGAAGATCGACTCGCCGCCGGCGCGGATCACGCGCAGCGCATCAATGCGCGCGCTGCCGGCGCTGCCGTTGGTGAACACCACGTCGAGTACGCCGTCTTCGATATCGACATCGAAGCGGCGCACCGTGGCGACATTCGTGCCGACGCTGGCGATGATGTCGAAATCCTGCAGTACGGTCGTGCCTTCGATGGCGACATCGAAGATGCGCTGGCCGGGCGCGCTGTTGTAGGTATCGGCGAATTGCAGCTCGACCGTGTACGGGCCGTCGACCAGCGGCAGGTGGTAGGCGAAGTTGCCGTAGCGCCAGTTGCTGTAGAGGGTGTCGTCGTCGGTGCCGTCGACGGGAGTGCTCGACACCTGCGTGCTGCCGCCGTCGAATGCGGTGTCGGCGACATACAGGGTGCCATCGACGGCCGTGTAGGCATCGCCGCCGGCATTGATGGCGGCAACGACACTGCCCGGTTCCGGCGGCGGTCCGGTGCGGCTGGCGCGCAGGCTGTCGTTGAAGGTGGTATGGCCGCCGTAGTCGGGATGTTCGCTCGGCGAGGTCGCCGTCACGCGGATCAGGTTGACGCCGTCGTTGAGCGCGATGCCGGCGACGCTCCAGTCGGTGGTGCCGCTGGCAGCGCCGCTGGCGCCTGCGAGGATGTCCCAGGCAATCGAGTCGATCGGGTTGCCGTCGTTGCCGGCGCTGCCGGCGAGGTCGAGCGAGGCGTCTTCGGTCTGCCACGCGCCATCGCTGGTCGGCGCCGTGATGCGCAGCAAGGGAGGCGCCGTGGTGCTGGGGGCGCCGCGCGTCTGCGCAACCAGCCACTGGAACAGCAGCGGATGCGTGTAGGCGACCGGCCAGATGCCGTGATCGCCGGTGTCGTAGCGCGTGTAGATCGTGCTCGCGCCGGCGTTGCGCAGCGCCGTGACCAGGTTGTCGGAACCGGCCACGTTCACGGTGCCGTCGTTGGCGGCATGGAAGAACCAGAACGGAATCCCGGCGACGATGCTGGCCGGCACCGGGCTGCCGTTGTCGTTGCCGGACATCGGCACGGCGGCGGCGAAGCGGTCCGGCTGCGACGTCACCGCACTCCAGGTGCCCATGCCGCCCATCGACAGGCCGGTGACGTACACGCGGTCCGGATCGATGTGATAGTCGGCCGAGACCTGGTCGATGATCGCGATGGCCGTGTCCAGTGGCGCGCCGCCCCACCAGCCATTGGTGAAACATTGTGGCGCGATCATGAAAACCGGCTGCAGGGCGAGATTGTCGTCGTCGAGCAGGCGCATCGCGCCGTTCGCGTTGTTGTTGAGCTGCGCCTCGTTGTCGTTGCCGCGTTCGCCGGCGCCGTGCAGGAACAGGATCAGCGGATAGGCCTGCGCGGCGTCGTAGCCCGGCGGCACGAAATAGCGGAAGGGCAGCACGGTGCCGCCGGTATTGCTGGTGCCGTAGAGGAACTGGTCGCGCGTCGCGGCGGTGGCCGTCGCTGCACAACACAGGCAGGCCGCCAGCAGCGCCAGTCGCTTGGATAAGGACATCGCTATTCCCCAAGGGTGTCCGAGAAGGCGACGCTAGCACGCCCGTATGACGCATTTCGCCTAGCAGTCGACGCTCGGGGTTGGCAAACGGGCCGGCATCGGTCAGCCTCTCGCCATTCCCCAATTCCACATTCCCGATGACCCTGCCCTGCGTTGAAATCGAAACCGCTGCCCATCCACGCCACGCGGTGATCTGGCTGCATGGCCTCGGCGCCGACGGCAACGACTTCGCGCCGATCGTGCCGGAGCTGGTCGACCTGGCGTGGCCGCCGCTGCGCTTCGTGTTCCCGCATGCGCCGGTACGGCCGGTCACGATCAATGGCGGCATGTCGATGCGCGCCTGGTACGACATACTCGGCGCGCAGATCGCCGACCGTCAGGACGAAGCCGGCATGCGCGTGTCGATCGGCCAGCTCGACGAACTGATCGCGCGCGAAGGCGCCCGCGGCATTCCGGCCGAGCGCGTGATCGTGGCGGGCTTCTCGCAGGGCGGCGCGATCGCGCTCGCCGGCGGCGTGCGCCACGCGGCGAAACTCGCCGGCATCGCCGCCTTGTCGACCTATCTGCCGCTGGCCGCGAAGACGGCGGCCGAGCGCAGCGCGGCGAACGCGAATCTGCCGATCTTCTTCGCCCACGGCAGCTACGACCCGATCGTGCCGCAGCCGCTCGGCATCGCCAGCCGCGACACGCTGGCGCAGCTCGGCTACGCCATCGAGTGGCACAGCTATCCGATGGCGCACCAGGTGTGTGCGGAAGAAATTGCGGACTTGCGCGCGTGGATCGCGCTGCGCCTCACGGCATAGCGCCGGCGAATCGGGGATACTGCGGCCGCTTCCTTCGTTCCATCGCATTGCGACAAGGGAACGAGGGGAAGGGGAATCCCATGCCGATGACAGCAGAGCGATCACCGAACTGGCTGCCGCAATTCTGCAGTGCACCGACCTTGTTCGCGGTGATGGTCGTCGCCGAGCTCGTCGCGCTGGTCATCGTGCTCGCCCCGGAAGCGGAGCCGCGGCCATGGCTGCCCCGGCTCGGCGTCGCAAGCCTGTATGTGCAGTGGATCGCCCTGTTGAACGCGGTCACGCTGTGCTCGCTGCGACGGCCGCTGGAGCGGTTGAGCGCGCGTTCCGGTTTCCTCGTCGCGTGGGTGTTTTGCGTGCTGATCACGGCGCTCGCCAGTGCCGTGATCTGCCGGATGGACCAGGCGCTCGGCCTCGGTCTCAGCGTGCCGCCCGCGCAGAACCTGCGCTTCGCGCTCGGCAATGCGGCGATGTGCGCCCTGATTGCCGCCGCCTTGCTGCGCTATCTGTTCGTGACCGAGCAATGGCGCGAGCGCGTCAACGCCATCGCCAAGGCCCAGGTCGACGCGCTGCAGGCGCGCATCCGGCCGCATTTCCTGTTCAACAGCATGAATACGATCGTCAGCCTGATCCGCACGCGCCCGGCCGAAGCCGAACGCACGGTCGAGGATCTGGCCGACCTGTTCCGCGCCGCGCTCGGTGCCGACGATGCGCACGGTACGCTCGGCGAGGAACTCGACCTGATCGAACATTACCTGCGCATCGAGCGCCTGCGCCTTGGCGACCGGCTGCGCACCGAGATCGACGTGGCCGATCTGCCGCGCGACTTCGCGATGCCGCGCCTGCTGCTGCAGCCGCTGATCGAGAACGCGGTCTACCATGGCATCCAGCCGCGCGCGGAGGGCGGCACGATCCATCTGCACGGGCGCCGGCTCGTCGATGGCATCGAGATCGTCGTGCGCAATCCGCTGCCGCCGGATGCGCCGAAAGGACGCAACGGCATCGCGCTGGCGAATATCCGCGCGCGCATCGAGTACCATTTCGGCGCCCGCGCCGCGCTGCAGATCGAGCCGGGGCCGGACACCTACACCGCCACTGTGCGCCTGCCAGGGATGCTGACGAAATGAAGCTGCTGGTCGTCGACGACGAACCGCTCGCACGCGAACGCATGGCCGCCCTGCTGGCCGAGATCGGCGGCGTCGACATCGTCGGCGAGGCCGGCAACGGACGCGACATGCTGGAGGCGGTCGCACGCCTGCAGCCGGACCTGGTGTTGCTCGACATCAACATGCCGGTGATGGATGGCTTGGAAGCGGCGCGCCATCTGGCCGCGCTGGAGACGCCGCCGGGCGTGATCTTCTGCACCGCGTACGAAGCACACGCGCTCGCCGCGTTCGAGGCGAACGCGGTCGACTACCTGGTCAAGCCGGTGCGCGGCGAACGCCTGCGCGCCGCGCTGGCAAAGGCACGGCGCTGGACCGGCGCCCAGGCGCGCACCCTGGAGAAAGCGCTGGAACCCGGGCGCAAGCGCACGCACCTGTGCGCACGCGTGCGCGGCAGCCTCGTGCTGGTGCCGATCGGCGAGATCAACTATCTGCTGGCCGAGGACAAGTACGTGGTCGTGCATCACGCGAAAGGCGAAGTATTGATCGAGGAGCCGCTGAAGTCGCTCGAAGATGAATTCGACGGCCGCTTCGTGCGCATCCATCGCAACTGCCTGGTCGCACTCGACAAGCTGACCGGGCTCACACGTACGCCGGATGGCCGCCTGTTCGCGAATGTCGAGGGGGTCGGCTCGACGCTGGAAGTCAGCCGGCGCAATCTTCCGGGCGTGCGCAAGTTGGTGAGAACGCTGTGAGTGCGACCTTGCGCATCGCCACGCGACAGAGCGCACTTGCGCTGTGGCAGGCCGAACACGTCGCCGCGCGGCTGCGCGCATTGCATGGCGGACTCGCCGTCGAACTCGTGCCGATGACCACCCGCGGCGACCAGATTCTCGATCGCCCGCTGGCCGAGATCGGCGGCAAGGGCCTGTTCCTGAAGGAGCTCGAGGTAGCGATGCAGGAGATGCGCGCCGACATCGCCGTGCATTCGTTCAAGGACGTACCAATGGAACTCGAACCCGGCTTCGCGATCGGCGCGGTGCTGGAGCGCGCCGATGCCGCCGATGCGTTCATCAGCAACCGCTATGCGCGCTTCGACGAACTGCCGCAGGGCGCACGCGTCGGCACCTCGTCGCTGCGTCGTCAAGCGCAGCTGCGCGCGCTGCGTCCGGACCTGCATCTGATCGATCTGCGCGGCAACGTGAATACGCGCATCGCCAAGCTCGACGCCGGCGACTACGACGCGATCATCCTCGCCTGCGCCGGCATCGAACGCCTCGGCCTCGGCCAGCGCATCGCGGCGCGCCTGACGCCGCCGGAATGGCTGCCTGCCGTCGCGCAGGGAGCGATCGCGATCGAATGCCGCGCCGGCGACCTCGCGGTCGCCCATCTCGTGAGCGCACTTGACGACGAAGACACCCATCGCTGCGTCGCCGCCGAGCGCGCGATGAACCTCAGCCTGCACGGCAGCTGCAACGTACCGATCGCCGGCTACTGCGTGGAGATCGAAAGCGGCCTCGCGCTGTGGGGCATGGTCGGCGACCCGGACAGCGGCCGGCTGGTGCGCGCCGAGGCGCAAGGTCCACTGGACGATCCGCTCGGGCTCGGCGCACACGTGGCGACATTGCTGCGCGAGCAGGGCGCCGATCTGATGCTGCACGACGTCTTGTCCTGAAGCAGCTCGCGAGCGCCGCCGTCTGCCGGCCGGTGGCTCATGGTTATCTGCGTGCGAGAGGATGACGACATGGGCGCATCGTCAACCCGCTGGGTCGCGCGCCAGTGAAAAAAATCGCGCCAGTGCAAAAAGATGGCGTCGACAATAGACCGCTGACACTACGCCGCCGTCAATCAGGCGCGGACATTGGGGCGCGGGAAAAATCGCAGCGCCCCTCTCTGCAGACGTCATGCCCGCGAAAGCGGGCATCCATCGCTTCGCCCGAATGAATCCCCGCGCGACCCGCTTCGCTGTCGAGAAGCGCTACGCGGGAATGACGGCTGCCGTTCCAGCTGCGACGCGCACTTGGCGCTCAGTGGGCGCCGAAGTTGTAGACGAGGTTGGTCGTCATCAACTGGTCGTTCTGCTTGATGCCCGGCGTCACGTCGGAGTTGTGGCGCACCTGGTAGCCGATCTTCAGCGCGAGCTTCTTGCTCATGTCGACCTGCACGCCGGCGTCGTTCTGCATGAACGTGTTGTCGCTGCCCGCTTCGGTCAGCAGCGTGTCGACGAACGAGGTGCTGTCGGTGAAGCGGTGCTTGTAGGCGATCAGGCCGCGGCCGACGAATTCGCCCTGCGAATCGAACGTGTGCCGCAGCGGCGCGCCGCCGGCATCGATTTCGGGACCGAGCACGTCGATCGGCTGGTAGCGTTTGTAGCCCGGGCCGACTTCGAAGGAGAGATCGTCGCTCTGTGTCTTCAGCGCGGTATAGCCGTAGCCGATCGAGGCGACCGCCTGGTAGTTGAACGGCGAGAAATCGTCGTTCTCGTAGCGCAGCGCGCCGACGATGTAGCTGCGCTCGTCGAGCTTGTAGCCCGCCGATGCGCCGGCTTCGTAGCGGTTCGCGTTGAGCTCGTACTTGGAACTGTTGACGACGGCGCCATTGTTGACCGTCGTGGTATTCACCTCGCCCTTCGCGCGCAGCGCGGTCAGGTAGAAGTCGTCCTTCCAGGTTTCGTCTTCCTTCTTGAACTGGAACTTCGCGTTGAGGTTCTCGGATTTGGCGTTGCCGCGCGCGGCGGCGAAGCCGGCTTCGCCGGAGCCGGACCAGTCGCCGTTGTTGGCGTCCGTCTTCGTATCGCCGTCGGCGGCGACGGCGCCGAGCGGCAGCGCAGCGAGCAAAGCAATCGGCAGCAGGTGGTTTCTCATGATTGTGGTTTCCTTCGGGATTGCAAAAAAAACAAAGGTGCAGAAAACAAAAAACCGCAAAGCGAAGCCTTGCGGTTGAATGACATGGTATGCACGCGCACTAAACCTCGCGTGAATATTCAGGTTGGCGCGCAGCATTCGCGCACGATCATGGAAATGCCGGATCAGCGCCCGTAATAAGCCATGACGGCGTGTTTGGCCTCGGCAAAGAACAGCCAGCGCTCGACGAAGACACCGAGCAGGCCGAACACGAGGGCGGGCCAGGCCGTGAATCCGCCGATCAGCCAGGCCGGCAGCAGGCTCGAGATCGGTGCGAGCAGGATCGACCAGAACGCGAACGCGCGCAATTTGCGTGCATGCTTGCGCGCGAGTACGAAGCCCATCTCGTGGGTCAGATAGTTTTCTTCGGTGTGCGGCTGCTCGAAGCTGCGCACGGCGCCGAGGCGGTCCAGACCGGTCGCGTTGCCGGTACCCGGCGGATCGTGCGCATCGATCGACCGCCAGTAGCGCCACTTCGCAGCTGCCGCATTGGGAGCGAGGATCAGCGCATTGCCGATCCACAGGGCGACGGCAGTCGTCTGCGTCGGAATGCCGAGCGTCGCCAGCGCGGTCAGCACGAGCGCGCCGGAGTACAGCGACAGGTAGAGGTATCCGGGCAGCACATGGCGATCGTGCCACGCGCGGATCGGTTTCAGGCTCGCGTAGATGTGTGCGGTGCAGACGACCGTCGCGATGCAGCCGAGGCACAGCAGTGCGCCGTAGAGGCGCAGGGTCGGCGTCGGCGCCGCCGATGCCCGGCGCGTGAACAGGTCGACGAGCAAACCGAGCAGCGGTACGTACGTCAGCAGGCTGGCGACCCCTTCGCGCGACAGCCACGACGAACGCCACTGCGACAATGCACGCCATGCACGCGCCGGCTTGCCGAGATGGCCGAGCGAACAGAGCAAGCCTGCCGAAACGAGCATCGCGCCGATCGCCAGTGCGGTCGCGAGCGCAAGGTTCGGATTCGAAATCAATGGAGTGACCAGGGCGAAACCGGCGAGTTCGGGCGGCAGCAGCGGTCGAAAAGTCGGCATCGCGCCGAGTGCGGTCGCGAGGCCGATCAGGAACAGCAGCCCGTAGCCCGCGCCGGACAGCACGGTGAAGCAGATGATCGAAAACGTCGGCCGCATCGTCGAAGTTTCCGTCAGCGCGACAGCACGCGATCGAGCCAGCGCAGCACGCCCGGCAATGCTTCGCGATCGGGCGCTTCCTCGCGCGACACGGGCTTGACCTCGCCACCATCGCGACGCGGACGCGGCGGCAGATAGCGATTGACCGGCTGGTAGCCGAACTCGGGCATCAGCGCGTAGCCGTCGCGTTCGGCGACCAGTTTCGACACGGCCGAACCGGCGTCGCCGAGATCGCCGAAGTGGCGCGCACGCGTTGGGCAGGCCAGCACGCAGGCCGGCTGGCGATCGGCTTCGTCGAGCGTCTCGTTGTAGATGCGGTCGATGCACAGCGTGCACTTCTGCATCGTGCCGCGCTGCGGGCTGATCTCGCGTGCGCCATACGGGCAGGCCCATGCGCACAGCTGGCAGCCGATGCACTTGTCGTCGTCGACCAGCACGATGCCATCCTCGGCACGCTTGTAGCTCGCACCGGTCGGACATACGGTGACGCACGCCGGCGTCTCGCAATGCAGGCACGAGCGCGGAAAGTGCACGGTCAGCTCGCGACTCCCCTGCGGCGTCGCCTGTTCGACCGCATAGCTGTGCACGCGGTTGAACCAGACACCGTCCGGCTCCTTGCCGTAGGGATCGCTGTCCGGCAGCGGCCCGAAGTCGCCGCCGTCGTTCCATTCCTTGCACGCGACCGCGCAGGCGTGACAACCGACGCAGGTGTCGAGATCGATGACGAGCCCGAGTTTCTTCGTCGTCGGCAGCGGCAGCGTCGTCATCGTTCAGGCCGGCTTGCTCAACAGGAAATAGTTGGACATGTGGCCCATTTTCAGCTCCGGAATCGCGTGCTCGAGAATCTCGATCGGCTGCAGGCCGTGGCGCGCGGCGATCCGCAGGACATCCTTTTGCGGCAGTACGTGCATTTCCATGTCGAGTTCGGCGCCGCGCGCGCCAAGGTAGGCGCTGCTGGAGAATCGATAGTTCTCTTCGTAAGTGGGTACCTGGAAATAGGCGATGCCGCCGGGCTTCAGCAGCGCGAACACGCGATCGAGAATGGCGGCTATCACGGGAGGCGGGTTGTGTTGCAGCACGATCGCCGTGAAGAACACGTCGATGGGGCCGACCTCGGTGAGGTCGTCGATGCGCTTCAGCTGGCGCAACTCGACGTTGCCGACATTGAGCTCGTCGAGATAGTCGCGCGCGATGCGCAGGTGCGCGAGGGAGACATCGAAACCGACAACCTGCGCGCAGTATTGCGCAAGCCGGCGTGTGATGCGTGCTACGCCGCAACCCAGTTCGAGGCAACGTGCGTTTTCCGGAATGTCGAGCCTGTTGCGCGAAAGGGTGGCGAGGAAGCGTCGGATGTCTTCGTCGGCGGTCGCATAGAACACATCGCGATTCGCATCGATGCGGTCGGCGTGGAATCCCTCGTTGGTCAACACCGACCAGTGGGCGTCGGTCTCGCCCATGTGACTCCAGCTCTGCGCGATGTGATCGAGGAGCCGCTGCAGATGTGCTGGATCGGCAACCTCGTCGATACTGAGCGCAGATTCGTTGCCGCTCATGCTGGGTCTTGCGTAACCACCGAGCTGACGCTGAAACTCCTCGCTGCCGATGAAGCCACGGCGCAACTCGGCGAGCGTGCCGGATCCGGCGAGATGATGGCGGACGGCGCTTTCGCTTTCCGGCTCGCGCCCAAGGAAAAGCCGGTATGCCCAACGCACGGTGTCGGCATCGATCGGTGAATTGCCATCGACGATTGTGTTCATGGAATGGACTCGCTGATGAAAAGTGGAGGGTTCGAAGCTGACGCCGCGCTCGACGCTCCGCGATTCGTCGCAGTTGCGTCGAGCATTTCTACGATGTGCCCTGCCGTCCGCGGCGCCGCGTCCCGCTCGATCCGCACACGCAGATCGAACCACGCCGCCTGCCCGGTCACGGGATCGGCGTTGGCATATCTCACATCGCCCTGCGCAGCATCGAGCGATTCGCCGATCAGGTGATTGAGCAGAAAGCCATCCTGATTCTCGGGCGCGTCGGCGGCGAGTTTCCAGGCGCCCTTGCGTTTGCCGATCGCGTTCCAGGTCCAAACCGTGCCGGGCGCTGTCGCGGTGTGCAGCTTTGCCTGCACGCGAACGCGTCCACGCTTCGATGCGAGCCAGATCCAGTCTTCATCGGCGATGCCGTTGGCGGCTGCGGTCGACGGATGGACATAGAGAAAATTGCGCGTCGCGATCTGGCGCAGCCAGCGGTTCTGCGAGCCCCAGGCGTGATACATGAACATCGGACGCTGGGTGATGGCCGACAACGAATACGCGGCCTCGTGCGCGACCGTCGCCTCTGCCGCCGTCGAAGCGGACAGCTCCGGTTGTTCGAGCGATGCATACCAGAACGGCAGCGGATCGAAATAGCGCGCGACGCGCTCGCGATGCTGCGGCGGCGGCTGCGTCGCGCCGTGTCCCTGCGCCGCCAGACGGAAACGCTGCAGCGTTTCCGAATACAGTTCCAGCACGATCGCGTCGGTCGACCCGATGAAGCCGAGCGATTTCGCCCAGCCGAGATAGTCGCGGTTCGCCATCTTGTAGTAGCGCGCCGCGCGCGGGATCTCGCGCTGCCAGTGACAGCCGTGCTCGATATAGCGCTCCAGCTGATCGGGATTCGGACCGCCGATGCCGGCCTTGGCGCCGTCGCTGCCGCGCCAGCCCGCCAGCAGGCCGATGCCGGGCGCGCGTTCGTGCTCGACGATGTACTGCGCGTAGCCGCGCGGATATTTCGGCGCGCCGTCCGCATCGAGCAGGCCGGGCAGGCGAAGGCGCGTGCCGAGTTCGATCAGCACGTCCTGGAAGGGACGCACATCGCGATCGGGCTTCGTCACCGGCCGGCGGATCGCGTCGCTGGCGCTGTCGGCGTCGGAGATCGGGCGGTCGAGCAGGCTGATGCAGTCGTAGCGTTCGAGATACGTGGTATCCGGCAGCACGAGGTCGGCGAACGCGACGGTCTCCGAGTCGTAGGCATCGGCGTAGATGATGTGCGGAATGCAGTACTCGCCGCTGGCCGGATCGCGGTCCGCTAGCATGCGCCGCGTCTCGCTCGTGTTCATGGCCGAATTCCAGCCCATGTTCGCCATGAACAGGAACAGCGTATCGATGCGGTAGGGATCGCCGGCCCAGGCGTTCGCGATCACGTTCTGCAGCATGCCGTGCGCGGCGAGCGGATGCTCCCACGAGAACGCCTTGTCGATGCGGCGAGGCTGGCCGTGGGCGTCGACGAGCAGGTCCTCGGGCGAATGCACGTAGCCGAGCGGCGCGGCGTCGAGCGTGCCGTTTTCCTTGCGCGTCTTGCCCGGCCGGTTTGCCGGCGGCACCGGTCTCGGATAGGGCGGCTGATAGCGGAAGCTGCCCGGTGTATCGATGGCGCCGAGTACCATTTGCAGCAGATGCAGCGTCCTGCAGGTGTGGAAACCGTTCGAGTGCGCCGAGATGCCGCGCATCGCGTGCATGGCGACCGGCCGGCCGAGCATGCTGGCGTGTTCGCGTCCATGCGCGTCCGTCCACGGCTGCGGCAATGTGATGGATTGCTCGAACGCGACGTCGGCCAGTTCGCGCGCGAGCCGCCGAATCGTTTCGGCATCGACGCCGCAGCGCTCGGCGACGGCGTCGGGTGCGTAGTCGTCGGACAGGAAACGCGCGGCGAAAAGCTGAAATGCAGGGATGCCGACGCGGCCATCGGGCAAGGCATATTCGCCGACGATGAGCGGCTGCACGCCGCTCGCGGCCGCGCGAGCGAGGCGCCATGACCCGGCAGCGTTCCGCTCATTCGCGCAGTCCGCCACTACGACATCGGGTGCGTGGGCGGAGCGGATCTTTTCTTCCGAGTCGCCCCGCGTGCCGTCCGCTTCGGCCGATCCGCTGCGGGCGGCGCACATCACCTGCCCTTGCGCGTCGCGCACGAACAAGCCGTCGTCGGCGCCGCCCGGGTTTTGGATCACCAGGTAGTGCGCATTCGTGTAGCGCACGAGGTAGTCGAGGTCGACGTGATCGCTGCGCAGCAGTTCATGGATGAATGCGCCGGCAAGCAGGCCGTCGGTGCCGGGATTGATCGCCACCCATTCGTCCGCGATCGCGCCGTAGCCGCTGCGCACCGGGTTGATCGCGACGATCTTCGCGCCGCGCGCCTTGAGTTTGCCGAGGCCGAGCTTGATCGGGTTCGAATCGTGATCCTCGGCGACGCCCCACAGCATCAGGTATTTCGTCAGCTCCCAGTCCGGCTCGCCGAATTCCCAGAAGCTGCCGCCGAGCGTGTACATGCCGGCCGCGGCCATGTTGACCGAGCAGAAGCCGCCGTGCGCGGCGTAGTTGACCGTGCCGAACTGCTGCGCCCACCAGCCCGTCAACGCCTGCGACTGGTCGCGACCGGTGAAGAAGGCGAGTTCGTCGGGGTTGCGCTGGCGGATGTCGCCGAGCCATTGCGCTGCGAGCGCAAGCGCCTCGTCCCACTCGATCTCGCGGAACTTGCGCTCGCCGCGTTCGCCGACGCGCAGCAAAGGCTTGCTCAGCCGGGCCGGCGAATAGTGCTGCATGATGCCGGCCGAGCCTTTCGCGCAGATCACGCCGCGATTGACCGGATGATCCGGGTTGCCGTCGATGTAGCGGACGCGGTCGTCTTTCAGGTGCACGCGGATGCCGCATCGGCATGCGCACATGTAGCAGGTCGTGGTCTTGACCTCATCAGCGGTGGGCTTGTTGAGATCGAGAAAGGCGTGCGGCACGGGCGTCGGCGCAAAGGGCGATTGCGGCATGGTAGCGGATGCATCCGTACCCGCGCCCGATGTCTTCGCGCCGCGCACGAGCGTGAAGCAGAGCAAGCGTGCACGGCACCCGCTGCTGGCGCACCGCAGCACACCGGTTGCCGGTAGGATCGTGCATCGGCCGGGCGTGCCTGTGCCTTCGCTACAATGCCGAATGCTCTACCTCTCCATCCGCTAGTGGCAGCCCGCGTGGCGCCGTCGCGTCCGCGCCGCCCGGCGCCGCGGGTGTTGCCGCGTGCTTTCTATCGGCGCGATCCGCGCGAGGTGGCGCCGGAATTATTGAACAAGGTGCTGATCGGGCCGGACGGATGACGCGCGCGCATCGTCGAGACGGAAGCCTACTGCGGCGCCTTCGACGAGGCCGCACACACGTTCCGTGGCAGGACCGCGCGCAACGCGACGATGTTCGGGCCACCCGGGCATCTGTACGTCTACTTCACGTACGGCATGCACTGGTGCGCGAACACGGTCTGCGGCGAAGACGGCGAGGGCGTCGGCGTGCTGCTGCGTGCTGCCGAGCCGATCGGCGGCCTCGCCCTGATGCGGCAACGACGCCCGCGCGCGAAACACGACCGCGAACTGTGCAGCGGCCCGGCGCGCCTGACGCAGGCGTTTGCCATCACGCGCGCGCAGGACGGCGACGATCTGGTCCGCGGCCGCTACCGGATCGCCGACGACGGAATCGCGCCGCCGCTCGATGCGGTGGTCGGCCCGCGCATCGGCATCACGCGTGCCATCAAGGCGCCATGGCGCTGGTACGTGCCAGGCAACGCGCACGTGTCCAAGCGCTAAGGTCGGGCGGGTCCGGTCTTTTCCAGCAGCTGCAGCGTCTGCTCGTCGAACAGCGGCTGGTCCTGGCCGATCTGCACGAACAGGAATGCACGCACGGCGCTGTCCGGATGCGTCTCGAAATACTGCTCGCCGTCGGGCGCGATGCCACGCTCGCCGCAGGGCGGCTCGGGCACGTCGTTCGGATCGGCGGCGGCCGCGAGCTGCTTCGCGTAGCTGGGGTCGGGCACGAAGGTGTAGCGCTTCACCCCGGCGGGCGGCACGCGTTCGCTATCGGGCGCCAACCGGCAGTGCTTGGATACGGCCGGCGCGACGCCCACGGCCCACACGCGGCGCATGCCGGCTTCCAGCGTTTCGCCTGCGGCGAGCGCACGCACTTCGACCAGCGTCTCGTCGTCGCCGCCATCGGAATAGCGCAGGACGAGTCCGTTGCCCTTCAGCGACAACGTGATCTGGCGGAAACCGAAATCGCACTGCTGCACCCAGGCCGCAAGGCCCACCTTGGCGTCCGCAAGATGCTGCCAGGTGCAGCCCTGCACCGGCGCGCGCGTGGGAGGCGCTGGCGTGTCGTCGGCCCGGGCGAGGCCGGCGCCGCCTTGCAGCGCCAGCGCGAGGGGCAAGGCGAGCGCAGCCAGGCCGATATTGCCCGGGCGCAGCGACGGTCTGTGCATGGACATGCCTCAGTTCGGCACTGCGATCACGATCGCCGGGTCGTCGTAGCCGGAATAGCGCACGCGTGTCGTCGAGTGCATGCCCATGAAACTGCCGCTCGATTCGGTCTGCAACGGCAAGCCGCTCTTGACCGAAATCCATGTCTTCGCATCCGCCTTGGCCGGCTTGCTGACGACGTAGTGATAGACCTTGGTGGCTTCGCCGTCGACGGTTTCGTCCGGCAATGCTTCCACGCTCATGTCGCTCTCGGTCTCGCGCAGGAAATCCTCGTTGCGGTACTGCGCGACCAGTTTGCCGACGCCGGGTACCGGCACGCGGGTCAGCGTGCCCTGCATGTCCATGTACATCGAGTCGCCGACGATCAGCTGGCTCGGTCCCTTCGCCGACTGGATGCGGTAGCGGTCGGGCGCGGCGAACTCCATGCTGGATATCTGCTCGCCTTTCCTGAGGTCGGTCACGCTGGCGCGGAAGCTGTGCGCTTGCAGGAATTTCGTGAACGCCGCGTGCAGTTCGTCCTTCGGCGCCGCGAAGGCGATAGGGCAGAACAGCGCCAGCGCGGCGGCGGCGAGCGTCTTGGTGGATTTCGACATGGTTTCCCCGATGGCTATGGATGGGTTGGGAATGACACACTAGCGATGGACGATCCTCCCATACGCAAAACAATACCCGACTGCGACATTCCATGGACCGCTACGAACGCATCCTGACCCTGCACCGCATCCTGAAGTCGGCGCGCTATCCGGTACCGTTCGCGCGTCTGAAGGACGATCTCGGCTGTTCGCGAGCGACCTTGTACCGCGATATCGCCTTCCTGCGCGATGCGCTCGGTGCCCCGATCGAGAGCGGCGACGGCGAGGAGGCGACCTTCCACTACGCCGCCAACGAGGCCGAACGCTTCGAGCTGCCCGGCCTGTGGCT
>DASWPR010000177.1:0-4295 GCA_036398455.1 Dokdonella sp. | reverse complement strand
CTTCTGGAGGGCGGCATTCATTGTTCATGCGCGGTTTGACGTCGCTATCGAGTCGGCCAGGCCGGCGTTTGCGCTCGTGCTGCATCCTGCTGCTCGGCTGCCTCGCTTCGCCCGCGTGGGCCGATGGCGGTGCGGTACAGCGCGACTTCTATTTCCAGACCACCGGCACCGAGCACGGCCTCGCGCAGAACTCGGTGCTCGCCTTCCTGCAGGATCGCAGCGGCTTCATCTGGATCGGCACCGCCGGCGGCCTGCAGCAATACGACGGCTACGGCTTCCAGACCTACGAGCACTCCGGCGACGAGCCCGACAGTCCGCCCGAGGGACCGGTATCGGCGCTGGCGGAGGACGCGGCGGGCGATCTGTGGATCGGCACCGCGGCCTTCGGTTTGCTGCGGCACACGCCGGGCACGAGCGCGTTCCGGCGCGTCGCCACCGGCCCCGAAGGCACGGTCGGCTCGACCCATGTGCAGGAACTGCTGATCGATCCGCAGCGCGGCCTGTGGGTCGGCGGCAATGCCGGCATCGCATTGATCGATCCGGTCGACGGCCGTTTCATCCGCAGCTTCACGATCGCCGACGAGAAGGCCGGCGTGCAGTTGCGCCGCATGCGCCTGCTCGAGGATGGCAGCCTGTGGCTGGCCAGTTCCAACGGACTGTGGCGACTGGGCGCGCAATCCGAGACGTTCGAGGCGATTGCGCCCGACCGCCTCGCCGACGTCAACGACCTGCTGCTCGCCCACGATGGGCGTCTCTACGCCGCGGCGCGCGGCGGTCTCTATCGCATCGGCAGCGATGGCGGCGCCGAGCGCCTGTGGCCGGCCGCGGGCGACCGCATGGTCACCGCGCTGACCGAAGACGGCCGCGGCCGATTGTGGCTGGCGGTGCGGCGCGAGGGCCTGGTGCTGCTCGATCCTTCGAATGGCAGCACGCAGTCGCTGGCACCGGTCGACGGCCTCCCCGGCGGACTGCCCGATGCGGTCATCACCAGCCTGCAGCTCGATCGCTCCGGCCTGCTCTGGATCGGCACCGTCGAGCGCGGCATCAGCCGCGTCGACCCGAATGGCGCGCTGTTCACCTACATCGTCGACCGCAACCCGGAACGCGAGCAGACCGCCTCGAACTACATCCGCGCGATATTGGAAGACGCGGACGGCCGCCTGTGGCTCGGCACCGAAGGCGACGGCCTGAAACGCTACGATCCTGCGCGCAACCGTTTCGACTACTACAACGACGTACTCAGCCGCGGCAGCGACGATGGCTCGCCGCTGGTTGTCAACGCGCTGGCCGCCGCCGATGGCGACCGCATCTGGGTCGGCAGCACACGCCGCGGCGTCGCCCTGCTCGACCCGGCCACGCGCGCGGCGACATTCCTGCCGATCGACCCGGACGGCACGGCCGGCCTGCCGGACGCCGAAGTGCGCAGCATGCTGCGCGCACACGATGGCACGCTGTGGGTCGGCACCGGGCATGACGGCCTCGTGCAATACGACCCCGTGCAGAAGCGCTGGCAGCGTTATCGCGAAGAGGCAGGCGCCGACACGCCCGGCGGACTGGCCGGCGACCGCGTCACCGCGCTGCGCGAGGATCGCAGCGGACGCATCTGGGCCGGCAGCGTCAGCGGGCTCAGCCTGATCGATCCGCAGGCGCGCAGCGTGCGGGTGTTCCGCAACGATCCGAAAGACATGCATTCGCTCGCCGGCAATCTGGTGCGCACGATCCAGGAAGGCAACGACGGCACCATCTGGATCGGCACCCAGGCCGGCCTCAGCCGGCTCGACGCACTCGACGAGAACCGCGCCACGTTCACCCGCTGGCTGCCGCGCAACGGCCTGCCCAGCGGCACTGTGTACGCGATCGCCGACGACGGCGTGGGTCGGCTCTGGCTCAGCACGAACCGCGGCATCACCGCCTTCGACCGCACCAGCGAGGCGTTCCATACCTTCGCCCTGGCCGACGGCCTGCAGGGCATGGAATTCAACGGCAGCGCCTGCGCCGTGCTGCGCGACGGGCGCCTCGCCTTCGGCGGCATCAACGGCCTCAACCTGTTTTCGCCGCAGGCGATCATCGGCAGCCGTTACGCGGCGCCGGTCGTCTTCACCGACGTGCGCATCGGCAACCTGCAGACGCGCATTCCGCGTCCCAGCGGCGAGTTGCGCATGGCCGCGGCCGACCGTGTCGTGCGCTTCGAATTCGCGGCGCTCGATTTCGCCGCGCCCGAACGCAACCACTTCAGCTATCAGCTGGAAGGGTTCGACGACCACTGGATCGACGCCGGCGCGCGCCATGACGCGACCTACACGAACCTCGACCCCGGCCGCTACACCTTCAAGGTGCGGGCGAGCAATCACGACGGCTACTGGAACGAACGCGCGGCGACGCTGAACCTGACGGTGACGCCGCCCTGGTGGGACAGCCTGCCCGCAAAGACCGCCTATCTGCTCGCCGCGGCGATCGCCGCACTGCTGTGGTGGCGCGCGCATCGGCGGCGGCGCGTCGAGCAGCAGCGCTACCACGAGGACCTGCGCGAGCGCGAAGACCGCCTGCGTCTCGCGCTGTGGGGCTCGGGCGACGACTTCTGGGACTGGAACATCCCGCGCGGCGAATTCGTGGTCACCGGCACCGGCGACCTGTTCAAGTACGGCCCCCACAGAAAGGCGGCCAACGAACCGCGCACGTTCAGCGCGACCTGGTTTCGCGAGAACCTGCATCCGGACGACCTCGCGAAAGTCGAGCAGCGCCTGGACGAGCACATCAACCAGAAGAGCGATGTGTTCGCTTCCGAACATCGCCTGCGCAACGGCCGCGGCGAATGGGTGTGGGCGCTGTCGCGCGGCAAGATCGTCGAGCGCGACAGCGACGGCCAGCCGACCCGCATCTGCGGCACGGCGCGCGACATCACCGCGACGCGCGCGGCCGAACGCGACCGCCGCATCGCCGAGGAAGTGATCCGCAGCATGACCGAGGCGGTCGCCGTCACCGACCTGGAGTTCTGCTTCCTCACCGTCAATCCCGCCTTCACCCGCATCACCGGCTGGCGCGAGGAAGAAGTGGTCGGCCGCTCGGCCGCGCTGCTCAACTGCTCGCAGCATCCGGCCGAACTCTATACCGCGATGCGCGACACGCTCGTGCGCAGCGGCCATTGGCGCGGCGAGCTGTGGCAGCGGCGCAAGGACGGCGACGAATTCCTCAGCTGGATCGAGGTCTCCGAGGTGCGCGACGCGGCCGGCATGCGCACGCATTTCGTCAGCGTGATCTCCGACATCACCGACCGCAAGCGCACCGAGCAGGAACTGCGCTACCTCGCCAACTACGACGCGCTGACGGGACTGCCGAACCGTACCCTGCTGAGCGAACGCATCGGCCATGCGATCGTGCGTGCACGCCGCGGCGCGCGCAAAGTCGCCGTGCTGTTCCTCGATCTCGACCGCTTCAAGCACGTCAACGATTCGATGGGCCACGCCGTCGGCGACCGCATGCTGAAAGCGGCCGGCAGCCGCCTGCGCCAGGTCGTGCGCGAGGGCGATTCGGTCGCACGCCTCGGCGGCGACGAATTCACCGTCGTGCTCGAAGACATCGCCAGCAGCGCCGAAGCCGAACGCGTCGCCGAAAAGATCATCGCCGCCTTCGAGGAACCGCTGGAGCTCGACAACGGCCAGGAAGTGATCATTTCGCCGTCGATCGGCGTCAGCCTGTATCCCGACCACGGCCACGTGCCGTCGGATCTGCTGAAATTCGCCGACACCGCGATGTACCAGGCGAAAGAGCGCGGGCGCAAGACCTTCATGGTCTACACCGAAGCGATGGACGCCGCGGCACGCCTGCGTGCGACCACCGTGACGGCGTTGCGCAAGGCGCTCGAACGCAACGAATTCTCCCTCGTCTACCAGCCGAAACTGTCCTTGCTCGACGAGCGCATCACCGGCGTGGAAGCGCTGCTGCGCTGGCGCAGCAGCGATCTGGGCAATATCGCGCCGGGCGTGTTCATCCCGATCGCCGAAGAAACCGGAATGATCATCGAGATCGGCAACTGGGTCGTCGCGCAGGCCTGCGCACAGCTCGCGCGCTGGCGCGACGTCGGCATCGTCGACCTGACCATGTCGATCAATGTCTCGGTCGCGCAGCTGCTGCGCGGCGATCTGATCCAGCGCCTGTGCGACGTGCTCGCCGAACACGATATCGCGCCGAACCAGCTCGAACTGGAGCTGACCGAAAGCATGGTGATGGCGAACGCAGAACAGTCGATCACGACGCTGCGCCGCCTGAAGTCGATCGGCGTGACGCTGGCGATCGAC
>DASWPR010000176.1:0-3888 GCA_036398455.1 Dokdonella sp. | reverse complement strand
CCCGTCGGCGCGCAGGTGATCGACCAGGCCGGAGGCGAGCAGGGCCGCGTCCATCGGTCCGTTGTCGACCGCAGTCACGTGCAGCGAGCGATGCACCAGCTGCCAGGTCCAGCCGCCCGGCGATGCGCCGAGATCGACCGCGCGCATGCCGGGCTTCAGCCAGCGCTCGCGCTCGCCTTCGTCGAGCAGCACGAACAGCGCTTCTTCGAGCTTCAAGGTCGAGCGGCTCGGCGCCTCGCGCGGGAATTTCAGGCGCGGAATGCCGCCCGGCCAGGGCGCTGCACGCGTGATGTCGGCGGCCGCGACGATCGCCGCGTCGGTGGCGGTCAGGCACAGGTGCAGGCGCCAGCGCGAGCTGCGGTCGATCCACTGCTTTTTCTTCATCGCCGCGATCAGCGCCGCATTCAGGCCGCGGCACAGCGGCGCCAGCTCGCGTGCGGCGTCGCTGTCCGGCGACTCGACCCAGGCGTCGCACCAGCGGCGCGCATCGCTTTCGATGATCGGCAGCAGCACGCCGAGGCGATCGCGCGGCGGCAAGTCGCGCGCGCTGCCGAACACGTGCAGCAGCTGGCGCGCGAAGACGAGATCGCGGCTGCCGGCGGCCGCGATCTGCGCCGCGCTGTCGGCCTGGGCGCAGACGAATTCGACGTAGCCGCTGGCGCGCGTCGCACGCGCATAGCCGCCACCGCCGTGTGCGGCGTCGCGCGCGGCCAGTTCCTGCGCGCACTCGCCTTCGAAGCCGGGGCGGCAATAGGCCAGCAGGTTGGCGGAGGAGGGCGAGGACATGCGGCGACCGGGGAAGGCGTTGCATGATGCCTGCGCCGGCCGGCGATGACGAGCGTCGCGAAGTATTGAATTACGTGTCCGAACGTCGTGGCGGCCTGCGCTGCACGATAATTCGCCGCGGCCGCGTCGGGCCGGCGGAGGATGCGAATGGATTCGCCAGGATTTCTCATCGCCGTCGCGCTCGTGCTCGGCGGTCTCGCCCTCATGCAGCTGCTCTGGCAGATCCTGTGCTTTCCGATCGCCGCACCGCGCGGCTTCAGGCAACTGCGGCAGCTGCCGGTCACGCCCGCGCTGGCAGGGCCGGTCGAAGCCGCGCAGGCCGAGCTCGGCGCGCTCGGCTTCGAGCGTGACGGCTGGGTCATCGTCGACGCGCTGCCGAACGAAGCCAATCCGATGCGCGTCTTCGGCTGCATGCGGCATCGCTCGGAGCCGGTGCTCGCGGCGATCCAGCTGCGCCCGGAACTGCAGCAGGTCGAGAACTGCCGGGTCGTGTTCCAGTCGCTGCTCGCCGATGGCCGCCTGCTGCGCACCTACAACCATGTGCTGCACTGGCTGCCGCCGCACAGTCCGTTCGAAGAACGCCAGGATGCCTATGCCGATACGCTGGCCGCACAGTGGGCGTTTCATCGCGCCGGCGTGCACGCCCGCGGGACCGAGGTGGCGCGCCTGCCGACAACGGCCAGGATGGTCGATCTGGCCCTGGAGAACGATCGCCGCCTGATCGAGTGGCGCCTGCGCCATGGGCAGTTCGAGCGCGATCGTGCCGGCGTGGTGCGCTTCAGCGTGCGCAGTGCGCTCGGACTCCTGCGCCGCGGCCTGTTCCCGCCCAGGCGCGCAAGCGTGCGCAACATGCCGGTGTCGCCGGAACGGCAGGCCATCCTGTTCAATCATTGGGCGTGGACACAGGAGCAGGCGCCGCGCCTGCGCGTGCAGTGGGCATTCTTCGCCATGGCGGCGCTCGCGTTCGTGCTGCTCGGCGCGGCGTTCTGGTCGGTCGCCACGGCGCTGGCGATCTTCCTCGTGCTGATCGTGCACGAGGCCGGCCACTACGCGGCGATGCGCATCGCCGGTTATCGCAACCTGTCGATCCGGATGATCCCGCTGATCGGCGGCGTGACGACCGGTTCGGAGCAGCATCCCTCGGCGCTGCGGCGTGCCTGGATCAGCCTGATGGGGCCTCTGCCGGGCATCGTGATCGGCTGGCTGCTGCTCGCCTTCAGGCATCTCGACGCGAGTGGCAGCGTGGCGCTGCTGGCGACGAGCTTCCTCGTCATCAATGGATTCAACCTGCTGCCGCTGCCGCCGCTCGACGGCGGCCGCTTCCTGCTCGCGATCGTACCGCCGCGGTATGCGCGCATCGCCGCATTCGTCGAAGGCGGGCTGCTCGTCGTCGCACTGCTGTTCTGCCTGCGCATGCAGGCGCTGTTGCTGGTCTTCGTGGCCGCGCTGCAACTCGTGCTGCTGCCGCAGCGCATGCGCTTGGGCGACGTTATCGAGAAGCTCGCGCAGCCGCCCGGCGTGGTCGGCGCGCCGCGCATGCACGACCAGATCGTGCGCATTGCCGCGGTGCTCGACCAGAGCCCGTTCGGGCTCACGCCGATGGTGCGGCGGATGCCGCTGATCAAGCGCGTCTACGACGAACTGCGCCTGCTGCCGGCGTCGCGCCTGCAGGCGTCGCTGCTGGCGATACTCTATGCGGTGCTGTTCGCGCTCGCACTGCCGACCGCCAGCCGCCTGCTGCCGGGCATGTCCGAGCGCGGCGTCGACTGGCCGGCGCAGCTGGCCGAAATCAGCACGGCGACCGCGTCGATCGCCGCACAGGCGCACACGCTCGATGTCGCGCACCTGGTGGCGGCGTTCCGCGAGGACCCGGGCGGCACCGATGCCCGTATCGCCGCGGTCTACGATCACGACGCGGTCGATGCGCGTTTCGCCGCACTGCTCGGGCGCGTGGCGAGTGCCGACGAACATCGCGCACTCGCCGCCGGCGTGGTCGTCGACGACTACGAGCCGCAGACGCCCGCGCTGCAGGCATTGCGTGATGCGGCCCCGTTTGCGTATGCCGCCCTGGCGGGGAGCACGGCGCACGCGCTGCAAGTGCGCGACGAAAGCAGCGGCGAGGCGCGCGCAGTCGATATCGATGCCCTCGGCGCCGCGCTCGCGTTCGCGCGCAAGAGCCGGTCGCAATGGCTGGTCCTGCCGCGGGTCGCCGACGGCGCCGCGCAGCCGGTGTGGGCGGTCGATTTCATCGCCGGCCAGCCGCCGATCGTCGTCGAGCACGCGGACCTGCGCGACTGGTTCGCGCTGCATTGGCAGGCGATGCGCGTGCAGGCGATGTTGCGCGAGCGCGGGATGCTCGGCGATGCCGGCGTGCCCGACGAAGAGGAATGACGTCCGCGCCGGGCTTTTTGGACGGCGCTTGCGATTGTGACGGCATCGTCGGACTGTATGCGGTATCGCGACTAGCGTCGTGCGACTGCCGGAGCCCGCCGATGCCACGACTCGTCCACCGCTTCATTGCGCCTGCGCTGGCCTCGTTCGTCGTCGCCACAGCGGCGCTGGCCGCCGGGCAGCCGCCGCACGGCGGCGCGATTGCGGTCAGTGTCGACGCGAGCGCCGCCGGCCGGCCGCTCAACCCGCTGATCTTCGGCGTCGCGTTCGGCGACGCCGCGCGCAATGCGCAGATCGGCTACACGCTGCAGCGCTGGGGCGGCAACTCGGTCACGCGCTACAACTGGCAGGTCGACGTGCACAACACGGCGAACGACTATTTCTACGAGAACATTCCCGATGCCACCGATCGCACGCAGGTGCCGCCGCTCGGCAACAGCGCGGATGCGTTCGTCGGCGCCGCGCGCGGCGCCGGCAGCGACGTGCTGCTGACGATCCCGACGATCGGCTGGACGCCGCGCGCCGACAGCCCGCTGCAGCATCCGTACTTCGCCGGCTTCTCGGTCAATCGCTACGGTGCGCAGCAGTACGTCGATCCGTACGACACCGACGCCGGCAACGGCGTGCACACGAATGGCTCGCCGCTCGGCGGCAACGATCCGCACGACACCTCGAGCGAAGTCGATGCGGGTTTCCAGCAGGGCTGGGTCG
>DASWPR010000175.1:0-3516 GCA_036398455.1 Dokdonella sp. | reverse complement strand
CTGCTCGTGCTGCTGGTGCCGCTGATCACGATGCGCACGCTCGCCGGCGAGCGCCGCGCGCAGACCTTGCCTCTGCTGCTCGCCAGCGGCGTCGGCAATGCGCGCATCGTGCTCGGCAAGTTCCTCGGCGCGTTCGGCTTTGCGCTCGTCTTGATCCTGCTGGTCGCGTCGATGCCGCTGATGCTCGGCTTCGGTGCGCCGCTGGATGGCGGCAGGATCGCCGCCGCGCTGCTCGGGCTTGCCTTGTTTGCCGCTGCGCTGACGGCGATCGGCATCCTCGCCAGCGCCTGGGCCGCGCAGCCGGCATTGGCCGCCGCGGCCGCGCTCGCGATCACCAGCCTGCTCGCGGTGGTCGATGCCGGTGCGCGCCTGCAGGGCATCAGCAATGCCGGCATCAACTACCTCGCGTTGCCGACCCATCTGGAACCGTTCTTCCGCGGTCTCGTCGCCAGCGTCGACATCGGCTATTTCGTGCTGGTGGTCGCCGTCGCGCTCGTCCTGGCGACGCGCCGCCTCGACGCGCTACGCTCGAGCGCCGACTGATGCGCGAGCGTTTCGGCAATCTCCTCTTCACCCTGCTGATCGCCGCGGTCGCGGTGGCGCTGGCGTTTCTCAGCACGCGCTTCGCCTTCGTGCAGGACTGGAGCCGGGCGCGCAGCGCGAGTCTCGGCGACGCCTCGGTCACGCTGCTGCATTCGCTCGACGCGCCCGTCGAGGTGGTCAGCTACGCGCGTCGCCAGAGTGGCCTGCGTGCCGTCATCGCGGACTTCGTCGAGCGCTACCGGCGCATCAAGCCGGATATCAGCCTGCGCTTCGTCGATCCGGACGAAGACCCGAATGCGATGCGCGCCGCGGGCATCACCGTCGACGGCGAGCTGGAGCTGCGCTACCGCCAGCGCAGCGAACCGCTCAAAGTATTGAGCGAGGCGGAATTCTCCAATGCGCTGCTGCGCCTTTCGCGCACGCACGAGCGCATCGTCGCGTTCCTCGAAGGCGAGGGCGAGCGCCAGCCGCTCGGCCAGGCGAATGCCGACCTCGGCCAGTTCGTCGGCGCCCTCGCCGAACGTGGCCTGCGCGCCGTGCCTCTGCCGCTGGCGAACACCGGCAAGGTGCCGGAGAACACCGATCTGCTCGTCATCGCCAATCCGCAGGTGAAAGTCGCGGCCGCGGTCGCCAGCGCGCTGGCCGACTATGTCGATCGCGGCGGCGCGCTGCTTTGGCTGGTCGAGCCGGGCGAGAACGGCGGTCTCGACGAGCTCGCCAAGGCGCTGGGCGTTCGCGTCTTGCCGGGCACCGTGGTCGACGGCAGCGGACAGGCGTTCGGTCTCGGCGACCCGAGCTTCGTCGCGCTCTCGGCCTACCCGAAGCACGCGATCACGCAGGATTTCGTGTTGACGACGCTGTTCCCGCAGCCGGCGGCGCTGGCGCAGCTCGCCGATACGCGCTGGGACGTCAAGCCGATCCTGCGCAGCAGCGACAAATCGTGGAACGAGACCGGTCACATTCCGAAGGCCGGCGAGACGGCCGATACGATCCGCCAGGACGCCGATGCCGGCGAAATTCCGGGCCCGCTCGATCTCGGCTTCGCGCTGACGCGCGTGTCGCCGCGGCCGGACAAGCGCGAGCAGCGCGCGGTGGTACTCGGCGACGGCGATTTTCTGTCGAACAGTTTTCTCGGCAACGGTGGCAACCGCGAACTCGGCCAGCGCGTGTTCGACTGGCTGCTCGGCGATGACGCGCAGATCGTCGTTGCGGACAAGGCCGCGCCGGACCGCAGCCTGGATTTTTCGCAGGATCAGCTGAGCCTGCTCAGCGTGGTGTTCCTGATCGCGCTGCCGCTGCTGCTGACGGGCAGCGGCTTGCTGATCTGGTGGCGCCGCCGCCGGCGTTGAAATGACCTCGCCGACATGAAGCGCCGCGCGCGCACGAACCTGATCCTGCTCGCCGTGTCCGCTCTGCTCGGCCTGGCCGTCTGGGCGGAACTGCGCCGCGAGCAGACGATGGGCGATCCGCTGACATCGCTCGATATCGATGCCGTCCACACCATTGTGGTGGCGTGCGCCGGGTGCACGCCGCGTCATTTCGAAAAGCAGGGAGCGCATTGGCGCATGCTGGAACCCTACGCGCAGCCGGCCGACGATCGTGCCATTGCGCGGCTGCTCGCGATCGCGCGTGCGCCGGTGCGGCTGCGTCACGCCGCCGGCGAACTCGACGCGAAGAAGATCGGACTCGATCCACCGCAGGCGACCCTCCAGCTCGACGGCACGCTGTTGAAATTCGGCAAGAACGACGCGATTGACGGGGACCGCTATGCCGATGTCGGCGGTTCGGTGGCGCTGGTGCCCGATCGCTTCAGCGTGCTGCTGTTCGCCGCACCGGAAAACGAACTCGCGAAAGCCCCGCCTGCCGCGAAGGATTGACGTGCCCGAACTGCCCGAAGTCGAAACCACCCGACGCGGTCTCGCGCCGCATCTGCTCGGCCGCACGGTCGTCGGCCTCGATATCCGCCAGCCGCGCCTGCGCTGGCCGATTCCGGATGCCTTGAGCGAGGGCCTTCGCGGGCAGCGCATCATCGATCTGGAGCGGCGCGCGAAATACCTGCTGGTGCATGTCGAGCCGGGCAGTGCGCTGCTGCATCTCGGCATGTCGGGCAGCCTGCGCGTGCTGGCGGCCGACACGCCGGTCGGTCCGCACGATCACGTCGACTGGCGCCTCGATTCCGGTCGCGTACTGCGCTACACCGATCCGCGCCGCTTCGGCAGCCAGCTGTGGCAGCCGCGCGGCGAAGTGCATCCGCTGCTGGCCGGGCTCGGCCCCGAGCCGCTGACCGACGCGTTCGATGGCGACACCTTGTGGCTGCTGTCGCGCGGCCGCAGCGCGGCGGTGAAACTGTTCCTGATGGACCAGGCGATCGTGGTCGGCGTCGGCAACATCTATGCGAGCGAAGCGCTGTTCGCCGCCGGCATCCATCCCAAGCGCGCCGCCGGCGCGGTCTCGCGCGCCCGCTATGCGCGCCTTGCGGGCGAGGTGAAGCGCATCCTCAGCTACGCGATCACGCGCGGCGGTACCACGCTGCGCGACTTCATCAGCCCGGACGGCGCGCCCGGCTATTTCGAGCAGGAACTGTTCGTCTATGGCCGCAGCGGGCAGCCGTGCAAAGTCTGCGGCACGCCGATCAAGGCGATCGTCCTCGGGCAGCGCTCGACGTTTTATTGTCCGCGCTGCCAGCGCTGAAGCCTGCCCCCTTCCGCCCTGCGGGCACCTTCCCCCGCAGGCGGGGGAAGGAACAGCGTTGGATGGGTGACGACGAGCAGGAAGCGGCATCAAGCAGGAGGCGGCATTCTTTTCCTGTCCCTGCGCAGCGGGGGAAGGAAAAGCGTTGGATGGGTGTCGACAAGCGCGAAGCGGTATCAAGCAGGAAGCGGCCTTCTTTTCCTGCCCCCGCGCAGCGGGGGCAGGTGCCCGCAGGGCGGAAGGGGGGCGCTTCGCTTCAATGCGCCGGAAAGCGCCCGGCCA
>DASWPR010000174.1:0-19384 GCA_036398455.1 Dokdonella sp. | reverse complement strand
CCGCCGCCGGCAGTCGCGCGGACAGCCTGACCAGCGCCGGCCAGCAACGCGCATGGATGAAACTGATCTTGCCGTCGACGAGGCGGCAGACCAGCACCGCGGCCGACTCGCGCAGCGCGCGCGTCGTGGCGAAGATTTCGCGGCTGCGCGGATGCGACCACCAGCTGCCGCGTATCGCTTCGCCCGCGATCGCATCCGCGAGGCTGGCAACCGCCGTGTGCCGCGCGGCTTCGAGCACGACGCCGTGCCGCTCGACGAAGGCCAGGGCTTGCGCCGGCGTCATGCGGTTCGATGGCCTCGCGCGCGAAGGATCACGGACGTGCTACCTCTTCTTGCGGCGTTCGTGCTGCCACAGCACCTCGCCGTGGCCCGAAGCGCGCGCGAGCACGCGCGCAAGCACGAACAGCAGATCGGAAAGCCGATTCAGATAATGAGTCGCCTCGACGCGGACCGTGTCGTGGCGCGCCAGCGTGACGACCTCGCGTTCGGCGCGCCGGCAGATGGTGCGCGCGAGATGGCAATGCGCCGCGGCGATGCCGCCGCCGGGCAGGATGAAATCCTTCAATGGCGGCAGGTCTTCGTTGAACGCGTCGAGCGTGTGTTCGAGGCGCTCGATGTCGGCCGCGTGCACCATCGCCATGCCGGGAATGCACAGCTCGCCGCCGAGGTCGAACAGGTCGTGCTGTACCTGCGTCAACACCTCGCGCACGCGTTCGGGCAGCTCGACCGCGAGCACGATGCCGAGCGCGCTGTTGAGCTCGTCGACGGTGCCGTAGGCGGCGACGCGTGCGCAGTCCTTGGCGACGCGCGTGCCATCGCCGAGGCCGGTGGTGCCGTCGTCGCCGGTACGCGTGTAGATCTTCGAGAGGCGGTTGCCCATGGAGGCGCCCAGTGCAGGGACGTCGTCCCGGCGCAGGCCGGGAGTCATCGTGATCGGGTTGCGAAGACGCTCCGCGGCGCGCGCTGCGGCGGTGGGCCGCGGCGGCGCGTGCAGCGGATGGCTAGCGGCGCGCGTGCTGCCCGGCTTCCGCCGCAAACGCGCGCGAAGCGTAGGTTGCGGCAATATGCAGCACCGCCGCGACGCTCGCGTAGATCAGGGTCGTCTGCTGATACGGCAGATACCAGTCGCTGAAATTCTTCATCCAGCCGCCGAAGCTGTGTACCGCCGCATGCGAGCTGAGCCAGTAGAAGCTGCCATTGGTGAGCAGATAGCACACGTTCGCCGCGACCACGACGCTGACCAGCAGCAGGCCGAGTTCGCGCGCATGCAGGCCGCTGTAGTGTTGGCGCAGCCACGAACCGCCGAACCACATTGCGCCGTAGCTCGGGATCAGGAACCAGTACGCCGGCGACACGCAATAGTGGCTCCAGAAGCTGAGGCCCTGGCCGCTGATGACGAAATAGTCGATGGCGACCGCGAGCGCCATCAGCAGCGGGAAGGCCCAGCGGACCGACCCGCGCAGATGGAAGCCGGCAGCGAAGAACACCACCCAGGATGCATCGGGCAGTGCGCTGAAATGATTCACGCGCGTAGCCAGCATGACGAGCGCGAGGATCGCGAGGATGCCGGCGCGCCAGGGCGTGGTCAGGCTGGGACTGGAGTCGGTCATGGGCATGTTTCCGGTGAACGAAGCGCTAGTTTAGCTGAAGGCTGCCACGCCCGCCGGTTATCATCGCGTCATGGAAGACAGCTGTGACGTACTCATCATCGGCGGCGGTCTGGTCGGCTCCAGCCTGGCGATCGCGCTGGACGGTGCCGGCCTGCGCGTGGCGCTGGCCGAAGCGGCGCCGCCGCGCGTCGAACTGCAGCCGAGCTACGACGAACGCAATCTTGCACTCGCGCGCGTCAGCGTGAACGCGCTGGAAGCGCTCGGCGTTCTCGATGCGCAGGCGCCGGCGACGCCGATCCGCAAGATCCACGTCAGCCGCCGCGGTGACTTCGGCGCCGTGCGGCTGGATGCGGCCGAACTCGATCTGCCGGCGTTCGGCGCCGTGCTGCCCGCGCGCGAACTCGGCAATGCACTGCTGCGACGCCTCGACGCCTGCAGCGGCCTCCGGCGGCTGGCGCCGGCGCAGGCCATCGGCCTCGCGCCCGACGGCGATGCCGTCGCGGTCGACCTGCGCGTCGGCGACGCGACCCGGCGCATCCGCACGCGCCTGCTGGTCGGTGCCGACGGCACCGAATCGTTCGTGCGCCGCGCCCTTGGCATTGATGCGCAGCGGCGCGACTACGCGCAATCCGCCCTGGTGACCACGTTGACGACGGAGCGGCCATTGGCGGGCACCGCCTACGAGCGTTTCACCGATTCCGGTCCGGTCGCGCTGCTGCCGCTCGGCGAGCGCCGCGCCGGACTCGTGCTGACGGTGCCGGGCACCGACGCCGACCGCGTCGCTGCGCTCGACGACGACGCCTTCATCGCCTTGGTGCACGAACGCTTCGGCTGGCGCGCCGGGCGCTTCTCGCGGCCCGGCCGGCGCAAGCCCTATCCGCTGTCGCGCCTGATCGCCGAGCGCACGACGGCGGCGCGCGCGGTGCTGGTCGGCAACGCGGCGCAGACCGTGCATCCGATCGGTGCGCAGGGATTCAATCTGGGGCTGCGCGACGCATTGACCCTGGCCGAACTGTTGCGCGAAGCCTGTGCGACCGATGGCGATCCGGGCAGCACGCAGCTCCTGTCGCGCTACGTCGAACGCCGCGCCGAAGACCGCGCGGCGACGACGGCGTTCGGCGACGAACTGGTGCGCGTGATGGGCAACGATCTGCTGCCGCTGCGCCTGCTGCGCTCGCTCGGCTTCCATCTGCTCGACCGCGTCGGACCGCTGAAGCATCGCTTCGCGCTGCGCGGCATGGGCTATCGCGGCGACGTGCCGGCACTGGGTCTGCTGCAATGAGCCGGCGCGGCGAACTCGATGTGATCGTCGTCGGCGCCGGCGCGACCGGCGCCGCGCTCGCGCTCGCATTCGCGCGCGACGGGCTCGACGTCGCGCTGGTGGAAGCGCGCGAACCCAAGCCGTGGCGCGGCGAAGACGAGGTCGATTTGCGCGTCGTCGCGCTGGCGCCGGATGCGCGCGCGCTGCTGTCCGATCTGGACGTCTGGCCGTCCATCCGGAATTCACGCGCGAGCGCCTATCGCCGCATGCGCGTGTGGGATGCGTCGGCGCCGGGTGAACTGGCATTCGATGCGGCCGACAACGGCGCCGCCGCACTCGGCTGGATCGTCGAGAACAAGCGGGTCCAGCATGCGCTGTGGCAGGCGCTGCGGGCCGCCGACTGCGCGCCTGCCGCGGCCGCGGGCGGCGTTCGCCTGTGCTGTCCGGCCGAGGTCGTCGATGTCGACCCTGCGCCGGACGCCGTCAGGGTGACGTTGAACGACGGCACACGGCTGCGCGCAAAGCTGCTGGTCGCCGCCGAGGGCGCCGAATCTCCGCTGCGCGAAAAGCTCGGCATCGCGTTCAAGGGGCGCGACTACGGGCAGCGCGCCGTGGTCGCCCACGTTGCCACGGGACTTCCGCATGAGGGCACCGCGTGGCAGCGTTTCCTGCCGGGCGGCCCGCTCGCGTTCCTTCCGCTCGCCGATGGCCGCAGTTCGATCGTATGGTCGCTGCCCGACGCGGAGGCTTCACGGGTGCTCGCGCTCGACGACGAAGCCTTTCGCGCCGAACTCGGCTGCGCGTTCGACTTCCGCCTCGGTGCGATCACCCACGCCACGCCGCGCGCCGCGTTTCCGCTGCGCCTGCGCCTGGCCGAACGCTATGTCAGCGGCCGCTGCGTGCTCGTCGGCGATGCGGCGCACCTGGTGCATCCGCTCGCGGGGCAAGGCATGAATCTCGGCCTGCGCGACGTGCGTGCACTGCGTGACGTCGTGCGCGCTGCGCGCGAGCGCGGCGACGACATCGGTGCTGCACATCGGTTGCGGCGCTACGAGCGCGAGCGGCGCAGCGAGAATGCCGTGGCCGCCTACGGCTTCGATGGCGTCGAGCGCGTGTTCCGGGATCGGCATTTTCCAGGGCTGCGCGGCCTCGGTCTGTCGTTCGCCGGCCGCTTCGCACCGGTTCGCGCCCTTCTGGTCGACGTGGCGACGGGTCGCCGCTGAACTGCACAGCGCGGGTTCGCTCTTCGGCCGTGCACATCCGCACGTGCGATCGGATCTTTACACATCGCAGCGCCGCAGCGGTGCGCAAACCGTGACCGGGCGAACGGAACTTTGTCGCAAAGTATCGCATCGTGGGCGGCGCGAGGCGCGCGCCAGCGGGCGACGGCTCCTTCGACGTCCAGTAGAAGCCGATCTTGCTACCACCCTGTTTCCTGCGCAGCACCGCGGGTGATTTAAGGAGGATTGCACGCACATGAAGGTGCTTTTCACACCGTATTGCGGTGGTGCGATCGCGCATGTCGCGCGCCTGCTGCCGATCGCCGACGAACTCGCCGCCCGCGGTCACGCGACGCTGTTCACCACGTCCGTCTCGAAGAAGGCATTCATCGAGGCCGCCGGTCATGCCGTGCATGGCGCCGGCCACGCCGACGTCAATCTCAACGACGAGCACGATCAGGGCATCGGCTATTTCGCCAAGAACCGCGCCGCGTTCATGCACTGGCTCGGCGATGAACTGGCGGCGGCAGAGGCGTTCCGGCCGGACGTCATCGTCAGTTCGCCGAGCTTTTTCGGGCCGATCGCCAGCCTCAAGTTCGGCATTCCGCAGGTGTCGGTGATCAATGCGCAATGGCTGCCCGAGTTCAAGGGGCTGCTCGGACTTTCGCGCTCCAGCGACAGCCTGCGACATCGCATCGAACGTGCGCTCGGCAAGCCATTTTTCGAGCACAAGTTCAGTTCGAGCTACCTGCGCGAGATTCGTTCGTTCTACACCGAGCTCGGCATTGCGCAGCTGCCGCGCAACCGGCGCGAGCTCAACCAGCGCACCGCGGTGCTGGTGCCGGGCAGTGCGCAGTTCGAACCGGTCGAGCATTCCGCGCGGAAAGACCTGCACTACGTCGGCCCGCTGTTCTGGTCCGGCTTCGAACGCGCCGAATTCGATCGCACGGCCTTGTTCGGCGACGATGCGAGCCGGCCGCTGGTCTACGTGTCGCTCGGCGGTTCGGTCTATCGCCGGCAAAGCTACGAAGAGCTGATCGCCGCGCTCGCCGCGAGGACCGATTGGGACGTCCTGCTCACGCTCGGGCCGAATTTCTCGCGCGAAGGATTTGCGCGCGACCGGCCCGGCTTCGTCGTGCAGGCCTATACGCCCGGACACAAGGCCAGCGAACACGCCGACATCGTCGTCACGACCGGCGGCCACGGCACCGTCATGCAGGCGTTGTGGCATGGCAAGCCGGTGGTCGCGCTGCCGCACAATATCGATCAGGCGACGATCGCGGCGCGCGTCGAGGAACTCGGCGTCGGCGTCAATCTCAATCCGGTCGGCCTGCGTGATTTCGCCGATCGCCAGCGCTATTTCGACCGCGCGATCTCGATTCCATGGGATCGCGTGGTCGAGCGCACGGCGCAGGCGCTCGGCGACCGCGCGTTGCACGAGAACGCGCGCCGGTTCGCGCCGAACCTGACGCGCCTGGGCGATGCGAAGAAGACGGCCGCCGACCTGGTCGAGCGCTACGCCGGCGCGGTGCCGGCGCGCGCGAAGAGCGATCGCTAGAGCACTTCCCACGTGATGACGGCGCACACCACCGTCATCAGCAGCAGGCCGACCAGGAAGATGCCGTCGGCGATGTGCTCGATGCGATGCATGCGGCGCACATTGCGCGCGCGCAGTGCCCAGTAGGAGAGCAGGCACGAGACCATGAACAGCGTGGCATCGCCGGCCAGCAGATCGTCGGCGATGGTGCCGACCTTGGTCGTCGTGACGACGATGCGGATCAGGCCGATGACGGTCAGGCAGACGCCGACCAGGGCCGCGGACGCGGTGAAGATATGGATGCACAGGTCGGCTTCCAGCGTGCGGCTTTCGCTGCGCGGCTGCGGGGCGTTCGGGGTGTCGGTCTTTGCACGCATGGGATGGGAGTCCGGCCGGCGGGGTGGCGTGGAACTCAGGGTGCCACGGAATCGGCTTGCACCGGCACCGCGTGCAGCAGCAGCGAGAGCGGCTTGCCGCTCGCCGCGTCGAGGGGTTCGTGCCAGCGCTCGATGCGGAAACCCGCTGTGCCGATCGCATCGGTCCATGCCGTCAGCGTGCGGAAGTACCACGGCATCGATGCGCGGAAGTCGCCGCCGAAATCGGCGAACGTCTCGTCGCGCCAGCCGTTGACATACGGCGCATCGCCGCAGGCGGTCCACGGATGCACCGTCTGCACGATCAGCGTGCCGCCTGCGTGCAGCAGATCGTGCAGCGCGCGCAGCGGCGTGTGCAGGTCTTCGCCGAGCAGCGCGAAGTTGCACACCGCGGTATCGAACAGTCCCCATTCCCTGGCGCGCTCCGATAGTTGCGCGTAGGTGGCGATCTCGAATCGCGCGCCGCCGAGCTCATTGGCTTCGGCAACCAGCTCGGGACTGGCATCGACGCCGACGACATCGCAGCCCTCCAGCGCGAGCGTGCGTGCGAGCCAGCCTTCGCCGCAGCCGACGTCGAGCACGCGCGTCGCGCGCGTGCGCAGCACCGCGTCGACGATCGCCGCGTCGGTGCCGGCACGGCGGCTCGCGATGCGCTCCTCGCGCACGGCGCGCGTCCATGCGAATGCATTCGTGCGCCAGCTTTGTTCGAGACGTGCTTCCAGCGTGACGGGTTCGTCAGCCATGGTTCGCCCGCGGGCTTCGGCGTGGGAAGTGGCGAGCATGCCAGAGCGCGTCGCCGGCCGGGGAGCTGGCGAACCCCGGGTCGGGTTTCCCCGACCCGGCGTGCGCCATGCATCGCACCCGAGCGGCGATGCATGGCGTCTGGCTGGCCGCAGGCTGCGGCGGCTCAGCGTCCTTCGCGCAATCCGCGCTGCCGGCTCCATGCGGCATTCGATCCCAGCAGCAGGATCAGGATCAGCAGGGCCCAGCGCGCATCGACCGGCACCGAGGTCGGCGGCAGCGGCGTGCCCACCGGAGTGAGCGTGTTGATGAAGCTCACGGTGGCACCGGTCACGCTCAGCGTCTCTGCGGACGGCAGGGTGCCCCAGCTGAATCCGTCCGCTGGAGGCGGCAGATCGGAGTTCTCGCTGAACGTGCAGGTCGTTGCATAAGGGATCTGCGCGACGGTGACGGAGCCGCTCGTCGCGCCCTGCAGGGCGATGGATTGGGTGAAGACGCCGGCCGCGCCGCAGTCGATCGTGAAGGTGAAGAGACCGCTGACGCCCGCGGAGGGGCCGCCCGAGATCGTCTTCTGCAGCTGGAACGAGGTTGCCAGTGCACTCAGCGAGTTGGCGATCGATGCGGTGACGGCGCTCGCGCCAATCGCGGCGCCCGGCTGCGTGATCGCCGGTACGCCCCAGCCGTAGCCGGTCGGAGCCTGCGGCAGGGCGCCCTCGCCGACGACGCAGGTGGCGCCTTGCGCAATCCGCGTGAAGCTCACGCTGCCTGCAGCGGTCGCACTGGCGGTCACGGCCTGCGTATTGCCTTCGGCCGGCGTCACCGCACTCGCCCCCAGCGTGCACTGCGTGGTTGCCTGGAAGCTGCCGACGTAGCCGGCGGGGCCGCCGCTGACCGACTTCGTCACGATCAACTCGCCGAACTGCTGGGCCAGGGTGTTCGCCACCGTCGCCGTGCTGCCGGTCGCCGCGATCGGGCCGGACTGCGTGATCGCCGGCGCTCCCCAGATGTAGCTGAGCGGCGCGCCGGGCAGGGCACCTTCGCTGACGGTGCACAGGGCGCCCTGCGGAATATTGGTGAACAGCACCTGGCCGCTGCCGCTGGTGCCGGCCGCGATCGTCTGTGTGTCGCCGGGCGCGATGCCGCTGACCGGATTGCCGTTGAGCGTGCAGGCCACGCTGACGGAGAAGCTGGCACTGAAGCCCGCCGGGCCGCCGGCAACGGTCTTGACCACGGTCAGACCGGCAACCTGCAAGGTCAGCGTATTGACCACGTGCGCGGTGACCGGCGCAGCGCCGATCGGGTCGGCCTGGGTGATCGCAGGCGCACCGAACAGATAACTCGGCGGCGGCGCCGGCAAGGCGCCTTCGCTGACGACGCAGGTGGCGCCCTGCGCAATGCCGCTGAAGCTCACCGAGCCGGTGCTGCCGGTGCCGGCGGCGATCGACTGCGTGCCGCCTTCGAGCGGAATCACCGGGTTGCCGTCGATCGTGCAGGCGACGGTCACCGGGAAGGCGCCGCTGTATCCGGCCGGACCGCCGTTGACCGTCTTGTCGACGAGGAGCGTGCCGAGCGGATAGGGCGTGACCGTACTGGTCGCCACGGCCGGGCAGGTTCCGCTGCAGCCGACATCGTCCGGCGGCGTATTGCTGGCGCTGTTGGTCAGGTCGCCGGTTGCGGTGGCGCTGATCGTCGCGTCGACGGTGTAGGTCAGCACGGCGCCGGGCTGCAGGTCGGCCGTAGTGACCAGGGCGCCGCTGCCGCTGCCTGCGCCGCAGGCGGTGGTCACGCCGACGTAGGGATTTCCGGCCGTCGTGACGGTGCATGTCCACGTGTCGACCGTGATGCCGCTGGCCGGCGTGTCGACGATCGCGAAATTCTGCGCGCCATCCGCACCGCTGTTGCTGACCACGAGGGTGTACACGACGCTGGTCGCGACGCCCGGCAGGTAATGGGTGAGGTCGGCCGACTTGACGATCCCGGGCGTCACGCTGCGCGCGATGTCGAGCGAGGTCGGTGCGTTGTTGAGCGGATCGGTTGGCGGCAGGCTGGGATCGCCGCCGATGGGATCGCCGCCGTCATAGCTGATGTCGGACAGCGGTGTGCCGTCCGAGGTGCCGGTCGCGCTGCCGCTGTTCTCGAAATGCGTCTGCCCTGCCGCAGGTGCGAAGCGCAGGGTGAACGTGCAGTTGACCTCGCCGGGCGTGCCCGCCGAACTGGCCGGCACCACCGTGGCCGCGGCGAGCAGATCGAGGTTCGCGCCGTCGCCGGTGAACGCCGTGTTGGGATCGTAGGTGGCTCCGGGCACGAGCGCGCCCGCCACGAGCTGGCAGGCGCCGACACCGGCGGGAACCGAATACGTGCCGGCCGCAGTGGGTATCGCCGTTGCCACGTAGGTGCCGAATGCGGGCGCGATGCCGGCGAGCATATCGCTGAGATTGAAATCGGTGACGTCCTGCAGGCCGTAGTTCCTGGCGCCCACTTCGTACGTCACGTCGAAGCTGCCGTCGCCGTTCGCGACCGGGCCGCCGGTGATGCGCTTGTAGGCGCCGAGCGAGGGGGAACTGGCATCGGCGCCGATGTTGAATCCGATGCCGTCCTGGACCCCCGAGGTGATATAGAAATCGATCGTCAGCTCGTTGTAGGTGCCGACGAAGGTCACGTACGCACAGGCGCGTCCCGGCGGCGCATTGTTGGCGCAGCCTTCCGCAATCGGCACCGTGCCGGTAGTGCCGAACGTCTGTGCGATCGGGTCGTACACGCCCGCGTTGTTGTAGTCGATCGCAAGGACGGCCGGTGCGCCGGCGAGCGTACGCGTCGACGAGAAATCGATGCCGGAATTGTCCAGGCTGTAGATCATCAGATGCGGATTGATCAGCGGCTGGCCGAAGTCGACCGTGACGCGTTCGTGGTTCGCCAGCGTCGCTGTGTTCAATCCCAGGATGATCTGCTGCGCGCAGGTCGGCGCGCTCGCCGATGCGGGCCAGAGCTGCGCCGAATTCTGCGGTACGGCGCTGTCCCAGATGCAGTAGGTGTTGAACGGCGGGTTGATGCCGGCCACCGGGGTCAGCGTATTGCCGACGGCAGGACTGCCCGATGGAAACATGCTGCTGATCGTCAGCGACTGGCCGACCAGCGTGCCGCTCAATGTGGTCGCGCTGACGCTGGATGACGTGGCCCAGGACTGCGCGGCAGCGGGGTTCGCCAGCATCGCCAGCACGCCGAAGGCGGCCATGCGGGAGATCGCGCCGAGGAATTTCCCGGTCGTACGGCAGCAAGAACGTTCCGCACATCGTTCGGAATGCGACATGTGATTTCTCCCCCAATAGGTGTCCGGCCAATCTGGCGCGGCGTGCTGCCTGCCCTGGCGGGTCGATCGGCCCAAACGATCGAGTCGCGCGGAACACCGCCTTGCCCTCCAGCCGGCAGCTCGCGCGAATACTATTCCTGTGGCTCTTATCCCAATGTGAAAAAAGCAGCACCATCGTAGCGCCGGTGGCGGCAGCCAATTACGAACATTCGTGTCGGCAGCGCGAGCCTGGCCGGCGCGTGTTTCAGCGCGGCGGCGGCGTGTCGGCGGCCGGAGATGCTTGCAGCAGGTCGCCGATCGACCTTGCCTGCGGACGAACGTGCTGCACGCCGAGGCCAAACGCGATCAGCGTGATCGCCGTCAGCGCGAACGGAAGCCAGGTCCTGCGCAGCGCCGTGTCGAGCCAGTGGCGGCGGTCGCTGTGACGCAGGCGCCGGTACAGTCCGGCGGCGAGAACGCCGTCGAACAGCAGTTCGGCGAACAGGATCGGCGCGCTGTAGACGATCCACAGCGAAGCGCAGGCGACGATCGCGACGAAGGCGATCACCAGCAGCGGGATGGCGAAGTCGTCGCCGACATCGAAGCCGTCGAACGAATCGGCGCCGCCGGGTCCGTCACCGCTGTGCTGCGGGGTGCGCCAGTCGCCGCCGGAAGAGCCGGCATCGGGGGCATCGAGATAGTCGTCTGGGCGCGAGCGCAGCCAGGCCCAGAGCAGCAGCAGGAACGCAGCGTAGGCGACGCACAGGGCGAGCGGATAGCGCAGGGCGATCGATTCGACCCCGTGATGCAGCATCACGAACGAGGCCAGGAAGCCGCAGCCGCCGGTCAGCGCAACGATGAGCAGCATGCGCAGACGCGGATATTCGTTGCGCTCCAGTGCGGCGCGCATGCGTTCCACTTCGCGCCCGCGATCCATCGCGCGGGATCAGTGTTCGTAGCGGTAGTTGACGCCGGCGCGGTTGCCGGTGGTCGCGTTCTGCGCCTCGAAATTGAAGCGCTTGCTGAAGAGGTAGCGCAGCGTGATCACTTCGCCCGGCGTGAACAGGCCGACGCCGTAGCTCAGGTAGAGTTTGGGAGAAAGATACTTTCCGACGGTGAAGGCGCTGCCGCCGATCGCGCTGTTGTCGGAGACGCCGGCATCGACGCCGATGCGCGAGCCGATGTTCTTCGCGAGCAGGTCGCCGCCGGCCGAACCGAGCGCCTGCGCGGCGCTGTTGAGCATGTCGCCGTCGCCGCTCTTGAGTCCCGACAGCGGCTTGCCGGTGATCAGATAGGACAGCGCCTCGGACTGCTCCATCGACGGTTCCGAGAACACCGTCAGCACCGGCACCAGCGCGGTGCCGCGCACCATCAGGCCGGCGGTGATGGTGTCGTCGCTCTGCCCCTGCGAGGGACCGAGGATCTTGCGCACCGCGCGGATATCCAGGCCCGGATTGTCCAGCGAGGTGCCGGCGAACAGGACGCGCCCGGTCTGGATGCTGAGGTCCTGTCCGTACGCCTTGTAGGTGCCGCTGACGTTCAGCGTGCCGGTGCCGGTGGCGAGCCGGCCGGGTCGCTGGTCGACCTTGAGGTCGCCGCCGATCTTGCCGTCGAGTCCGAAGCCGGCCAGCTTGACCTCGTCGCCCAGCTTGACCGCGACGGCGACGATCACCGGCAGCGGTTGACCGGGGGCGGGCTGTTCGGCATCGGTGATGACGACATCGGGCGACTTCTTGCTGACGCCGCCGCCGGGCAGCTTGGCGAGATCGACATCGGTCTTCGGGATGGTGACGCTGCCGCCGACGGTGATGTTCTCGGCGCTGCGATCGATCGTCAGGTCCGGTGAAATGACCACCTTCGCCGCCGGAATGTCGGCGGCGAGGAAATTGTCGCCCTTGATCGTCGCGTGCAGCGGCGCGGTCGCGCCGACACCGCCGTTGCCGGACAAGGTCAGGGTGCCGTCGCCGGATTTCAGCGTGCCGTCGAGCGCGAAATGTTCGGCGTCGGTCGCCTTCACCGTGATGTCGCCGTCGTGCAGCTTGAGTCCGGCCGAGGGGATTTCCGTGGCGAAGCCTTTCAGCGTCAGCGCACCGACCAGCTGCGGCGCTGCAGTGGTGCCGGCGATCGTGTAGTTCGCCGCCAGCTTGCCGCTGATATTGGCGACTTCCGGCGTCAGCAGTTCGATGAAGGCGAGCGAGTTGAGCGCCACGTCGATGCGGCCGGACAGCGCCTGCGCACTGCCGGGCGCTCCGCTCAGCGTGACGTCGCCTTCGAGTTTGCCGTCATGATCGAGTGCGGCGTGCAAGGTCGCGTGGGTGGATTGCGGCGACAGCTGCGCATTCAAGGCGAAGCCGGTATAGGCGAGCAGCGGCTGCGTCGCGTTGTCCGGGTAGGCGACGCTGCCCTTGTCGGAGCTGATCATCGCGTGGCCGTTCAGTGCGCCATGCGCATCGCGGCGAATCTCGCCATCGCCGCCGATGATGCCTTCGGCCTTGAACGGAGCATCCGGTGCGGCGAGCTTGGTGATCAGCGTCAGCGGCAGCTGTTCGATGCGATAGCGCGCGACGACGGCGCCGTCGCTGCCGCCGCTGCCGGCCACGCACAGCTTCGGGCCTCCGCCGGCCAGGCAGAGGTCGGTCGCATTGAACTGCTTGCCGTCCCAGGCGAGTTGAGCGGGCTGCTCCAGCGCGAGCTTGGGCACGTCCTTGATCGCGACATCGAGCGTCTTCAGGCTGCCGTTCCAGCGCCCGTCGTCCTTCGCGCTGCCGCTCAATGCGAGCGTCGTCGACAGCGGCGTGCCGACAGCGGCGAGCTTGAGTTCGTGCGCCTGCTGATTGCCGCCGCCATCGAGCGTCAGCGTGTCGAATTCGAGACTGCCGGCGCTGAGCTTGGCCAGCTTCAGGCTCAGCGTGCCCTGAGGCGGCTGGATGTCGGTGATGTTCGTCGTCAGCTGCAGCGAACCGATATGCGTCGTGCCGGAGGCGATCGCATTGCCGCTCGCGCTGCCGCTGATCGCCAGTTTCGGCCAGCGGCCCTGCACGTGGAAATCGCCATTCACGCTGCCGCCCGCGTCCGGCAGCCAGTCGCCGAGCGAGGCGACCGCGAGCTTGATCGTCGCATCGGTCTGGCCGCCGCTGCCGCTGCCGCTGATGTCGACGCGGCTCTTGCCCGAGGCCACGTTGGCGCTGCCGTCGACGATGTAGCCCGGCTTGATCTTCAGATCGGCCTGGCCCGACAGCGCGCGCTTGCGCAGCGTGCCGCCGAGCTGCTTGAGTTTGAGCGTCGCGTCCGGCCCCTTGTCGGTGAGCGTGCCATCGGTGGCGAGATCGAAATTCAGCGCGCCGGGCCACTCCGCTGCGAACGCGCCCGGATCCAGCTGATTCGCTTTCGCGGTCAGCTGCCAGCCGATCGCCGGTTTCAGCGTGACCGTGCCCTGCGCGTCGAGACCGCCCCTGGCCTGCTTCAGCGCAAGCTGCTGGAGCGTGATCAGGTCCGGCGTGCCGTCGATGTTCAAGGCGATATCGGACAGCTTGCCGGGCGGCCCGATCGAGAGCGCGCCCTGGGCGTGGAATTTCTCGGCGCTGCCGTTCGCATCGAGCTTGCCGTGCGTCGCGAGCGCTTGCCCGACCAGGTCGGCCGGCAGCTCGACGCCGTCCCAGTCCAGCGCCAGCGTCGCCGAGACGGGTTTTGCATCGAGCTGGATCGCGCCGTTGGCATTCAGGCGTCCGGCGGCCTCGGGCGACTTCAGCGTCAGCGCCTCGATCTTCAAGGTCTGGCCCTGCAGCGCATAGCGCAGCGGCTCCAGCTGCACGCGGTGATCGTCGACATCGACCGTCGCGTTGACGTCGCCGTGCTGCTTGTCGCCCGAGCCCTGCAGCGACAACGCCAGGGACTTCAGCGGCGAGTCCTTCTGCAGATGCTTCGGATCGAAGCGTGGCACATCGATCTTCGCGCTCCACGGCAGGTCCGCGGTCTGCGTCAGCAATGCGCTGATCGTCGCCGGCGTCGGCTCGCTCAGGCTGAGATCGAGCTTGGCCTGCTTGCCGTCGCCGCTGGCCTTCAGCGTGCCGGCAATGGCCTGGTCGGCGGCCTTCCAGCGGAAGGTCGTCTCGCCGTTGCCCGGGTAGCCGGCGAGCGCCGACACCGTGCCGGAAAGATCCACGCTGCCATCCGGCGCGCGCAGCACGAGCCGCTTCACCACGGCGCCGTCCCTGGTCCAGAGCGCGCCGAGATCGACGCTGTCGAGCGCGAACACCGGCTTGCCGTCCTGGCTGATCGCGGCCTGCTTCAACGCAAGGCGATCGAGCACGATGTCGATCGGCGCCGCCAGCGAAAAAGGTGCGGACGCCGGCGGCTCGGGTTTCGGCGGCAGCGTCGTCAACGCGACGTCGATCTTCTCGAGTTCGAGGTTCGTCACGTGCACGCGCCTGGACAACAGTTCGAACGGCTTCAGGTCGACCAGCACGCGGCCGAGCGTCGCATCGACGCCGAGCGCCGCGTCGCGGTAACGCACGCCTTCGAGCACCAGCGGTCCGACCAGCCGCCCGCCGGATTTCTCGACGCTGAGCTTGCCTTCCATCGCACCGACCGCGCGCGCGAGCGCGAACTGCGCGCCCGCCTCGCTGCCGAGCAGCCACCACGCGAACAGCGCGACGAGCAGCAGCACGACGAGCAGGACGATGCCGATCCACTTCAGCAGACGCGGCAGCGCGAAGCCGCTCTGTTTTCCTGCGCGCGTCGCGCGCGAGGAAAAGGCGGAGGCCGTGTTGCGTTCGCGTGGCGTGCTCATAGATCCGGTCCGATCACGACGTGCAATTCGACTACGCTGTCGGTCTCGCTCCGGTTGATCGGAAAGCCGAGGTCGGCGCGCACCATGCCGACCGGCGAACGCCAGCGCACGCCGAAGCCGACGCCGGTCTTCTGCTCGTACGAGTTGAAACTGGAGAACGCATCGCCGGTGTCGATGAAGGTCGCCATGCCCCAGTTCGGCGTGAAGTAGTACTCGTACTCGGCGCTCGCCACGATCAGGTTCTTGCCGCCGACGATGAAGTCCTTGCAGTCCGAATTCGGATTCGCAGCGCAGCGTGCGCGGGCGAGCGGAATGAGGTCTTCGGCGAGCGGCGGCCCGACCGTCTGGAATGCGTAGCCGCGGATCGAACGGTCGCCGCCGGCGAAGAAGCGCAGTTCCGGCGGCAGCTTGTCGAAATCGTCGACCTTGGTCGCGCCGAACGAGCCGCGCGCGATGAAGCGCGAGTGATCGCCGATGCCGCGGATCCATTTCGCATCCGCGGTGATCTGCGCGAAGGTGGTGTCGGACAGCAGGCTGCTTTCGCCGGCACGCGCGGCCAGCGTCAGCGAATAGCCGCGGCGCACGAACATCGGATCGTCGGCCTGCTTGCGCGACAGCGACACCTCCGGATACAGCAGGGTGGTGTCGCCTTGAAGATTGGCGACTTCGAAGTTGCCGGTGAGGAATTTCAGGCCGAGCGTACGTGTCCAGCCGCGCCAGACGGCCGAGTCGCTCGCCGCCAGGCCCCAGGTGCGCGAGACGCTGGTGTCGGTGTTCTCGTCGCGGAAATTCGCGCCGAAGTTCAAGCTGTGGTTGTTCGGCCCGGCCAGCGGAACCGTGTACAGCGCGGACATCGTCTTCAGCTGCTGTGCGATCAGCGTCTCGAACTTCAGCTTGTGGCCGCGCCGGTTGATCCAGCGCCGCTCGACACCGCCGCGCACGCCGGGGCCGGTGTCGGTGCCGTAGAACACGCCGCCGGTGTAGATCGTACGCTTGGCCGGCGCCAGCACGACCTTGATCGGCACGATGCCGTCGTGCGCGTGCCCGGTATCCGGTTGCACCTGCGCGATCGCGAAATAGTCGGCGTCGACGAGGCGCTGCTGCAACGAGAGCACCTGTTCCTGCGTGTAGAAATCGCCTTCCTTCCAGGGAATGTAGCGATCGAGGAACGCATCGGGGAATTGCCCGCCTTCGAACGTCGTCGCGCCGAGGCGGTAGCGCGGACCGACCGTCCAGGCGAGATGAATCTCGGCGCTGTTGGCGCTGCGCTGTACATCGACCCGGTGCGTGATCAGCTGCGCATCGAGGTAGCCGCTGCCGAACAGCGCGGCCTGCACCGTCGCCTTGCTCTTTTCATAGGCGGTGTCGTCGAGCGCCTGGCCCTTGGCCGGCGCGAACGCGGCGATCGCCTTCTGCACGACACGCTGGCCGTCGGCGTCGCCGTCGAGCTTGATGTCGAGCACGCCGACCTTGACCGCCTCGCCGGGAACCACGTGCAGCACCGCGACATAGTTGCCGCCGTTGTCCTTCAGCTCGCCGTCCACCTTGGCGCCGTAGTAGCCGTAAGGCTGCAATGCGGATTGCGCCTGCTCGTCGGCATGCTCGTACAGCCGACGCGCCTGCGCCGCGGTGACATCGCGACCGCCGTACTGGTTGATCTCGAGTCCGGCCAGCACCGCATCGCGCAGCGGCCCGTCGACACCGTCGAGCTGGACCGTCACGCGCCCAGCGTGTGCTATGCCGGCGGCCAGCAGCAGGGCGATGAACAGGAAAAACCGGATGCGGCGTTGGCGTAGACAACCGTCGGGCGTGCGCATCGCGTAGTTATAACAGGAACGGCCGTGCGATCTCGTGATCGCGAGGTGCCGGCGACACGCTTTTTTGCATGAATACGCGCTCTGCTAGGGTTTCGTGTCCGTTGATTTCGCCGCCGTGCCGTCGAGGGTTTCGGCATAGCCGAGGGCGAGCCCTTGCGCCAGCTGGTCGAGCGCACTGAAGCGCGGCAGCAGCAACGCGGCGATCTGCTTGCCGTTGACGCTGTCGTCGGGCGGGACCGCGCTGAGCTGATCGACCGCGGCGTTCTGCACGCGCAGGAAGTTGTCCTGCAGTTCATACACTTTCGCGATGCGCGTCAGCCAGGCGAAGTCGATGCGCTGGCTCGCCTGCGTCGCCAGCGTCGCATGCCAGGCCGCCGCGGACAGCAGCGAGATGCCCAGCTGAACCTGCAGCTCGTGCGGCGGCGGCTTGCTCGTGTCGAGCGCGTCGCGCAGCATCGTGACGATCCCCTGCAGCTTGGCGTGGGCGCCGTCGATCTCCTGCCGGTTGGCGCGCAGTTCCGCCAGGATCGCGTTGCGCGCGATTTCGGCGCGCTCGTTTTCCTGCTGGCGCTCGTTCCACTGGTTGAGGGCGAGTGCGAGCAGCAGGGCGAGGACGACCGAGCCTGCCTCGATGACGATCTCCGGCAGTTTCTCGCGCAGGCGTTCGCGCAGACCGGGCCTTGCGGATACGGAAGGGTCGTTCATCGGCGCACGTCGAGGTGACAGTGCGCCGAGTTTAGCCGCGACTTCGATCAGGGTGTCGCGGCACCGTCGAAACCGTCGGTGAAGATCGCATCGCTGTCGGTGCCGTAGGCGATCACGATGTTGTCGGCACCGAGGTGCCAGCATGAGCTGAACGTGATGTCGTCCGGGCTGACCACGAAGAAGCGGATTCCATCGATGTTGTGCATCAGGTCCGCCCAGGTGTAGTTCTGCTCGGGCGCGACATTGAGCACCCATCCGGGTGGCGTGTCGGTCGCATCGCTGGGAATCGCGAAGCTCGCCGACAGCCACGCAAACGGGCCGTCGGTGGGCGAGGAAGGACCGTCGGTGGTGTGCGCCTCGATCACGTAGTCCGCGGTGTGCGTATCGATCAGCGTCAGCGTCAGCGTGCTCGGCAGCGTGTAGATCGGGAAGCAGCCGCTGACCTCGCTGGTGTCGAGCAGCTGCAGGTCGATCGATGCACTGTGCAAGGTGCCGCTGTCGAGCGCGGCGCGCAGCGGCGTGCCGGGCGGCGGCAGCGAAGTGAAGTTGGGGTGATCGACGAAGTAGGGCACGCTGCTGTCGGCCCAGGCGCCCGGGTTGCCGCCGTCAGGCTCGATCATCGCCACGATGGCGCTGCTGTTGGTCCAGCCCCACTGGTTCGGATTGGTACCGGATTCGAAATCATCGACGACTTGGTCGGCGCCGGCGGTTGCCGTGGCGGCGAGCAGAGCAAACCCCATCAACCCGCGCATTGGCTGTCTCCCATGGTTGGAATATGTCGGCCGACAATGTCGCGAATGGACCCGCAAGTCTTTCCAGAAGCCCTCCAATTCGATTCCACCGGCATTTTTATCCGCGCCGACAGCGGCTTGCGAACGTCACGCGGAATGCGGCGGCGTCAGCAAGACCTCGGGAATGACGCGCTCGCCCGCCAGCGCACGCGCCTGGCGCAATGCGGCGGCCCATGCCTCCACCTTGCCCAGCGCATGCAGCAGGCGCACCTGCAGCACGGCGCAGTCGTAGTCGCGATCGGCCCAGGGCGACACGCGGCCGATGATCTCGCTGGCCTGTTCGAGCCGGCCCTGCTGCAGCAGCCACGGACCATAGGACCCGGTCACCAGCGCGACATCGCTCGGAACGCCGCGGCGTTCGGCCAGGTCGAGTGCGCGACGGTATTCCTGTTCGGTCGTGCCGGCATCGCCCTCGGCGGCCGCGGACTCGGCAGCGAGGACCGCCTGTACCGGATAGGTCGCCGGTACAGCAGCCTCCGGCGCCGGTCCGCGCGCGGCCCGCAGCGCGCCGGCGAAGGCCGCGCGCTGGGCGGTCAGGGCGATTTCGGCAACGCCTTCGCCGTCGTCGTCGGACGGTGGCGGCAATGCGAGTGCCCGTTGCGCTGCCGCGAAGGCGTCGCCATAGCGGCCTTCGGCAAAGGCGAGGCGCGCGCGCAAGGCCGGCAGCCGACGCGCGACGAAGGGATTGGCATCGGGGGCTGCGGTGGGCAGTGCGGCCAACAGGCGCGCGGCGTCGTCGAGGCGCCCGGCGGCAAGCAGCGCATCGACGCGATCGAGGATCAGATTCAGGCGCTGGTTCGGATCGGTCACGCGTGCCGCCAGGGTCCAGCTGCGGTCGCTCGCCGCGAGCGCTGCGGCCGGCCGCAGCAGAGCCAGGTTGTCGGAAACGAGGCTGGCCAGGGTTTCCATCAATTCGTTGATCGCGCCGTATTCCTCGAAGCGCGCGGCGGCGCTTTCGAGATAGCCGAGCGCCTGCTCGGGGCGATCGCGATTCATTTCGAGACCGCCGAGGTTGCCGTCAACACGCGCGACCGCCAGCACGTCGCCGACGGCCTGCAGCTGCACGCGTGCTTCGCCGAGATCCGCCAGCGCGGCGGCGAACGCATGCCGCATGCCGCGTGCGACGCCGCGACCGGTCAGGGCGAGGCCGAGTTCGGGCGCATGGCTGCCCGTGCGCAGCAGCGCGATGGCATCGTCGTAGTCGCGCTCGGCATCGACGAAATCGTCCATGCGGATGCGCACGCCGGCGCGTG
>DASWPR010000173.1:0-5927 GCA_036398455.1 Dokdonella sp. | reverse complement strand
GATCACCGCGAGCTCGGGCCGGAAACGCAGGCACAAGTCGGCCAGGGCATCGACGCTGCGATGCGCCGCCAGGGTGGTCACGCGGAAGCGATCCGGGTGGCGTGCGACGACGTCGAGCGTACTCGCGCCGATCGAGCCGGTCGCGCCGAGGACCGCGACGTTCCTCATGGAGCGAACAGGTGGTCGAGCACGGCCTTGCCGGCGACGAACACCGGCAGCGCAGCGAACAGGCTGTCGAGCCGGTCGAGCAGGCCGCCGTGGCCGGGGAACAGGGCGCCGGAATCCTTCACGCTGGCCTGGCGCTTGAGCAGGCTTTCGAACAGGTCGCCGATGATCGAGGCGATCACGGCGAGCAGGGCGATCGCGATCAAGGCGACCAGGGCGAGACCGCGCTGGCCGAACGCCCAGCCGCAGATCAGCGCCAGCACGCCGCCGCCGAGGAGCGCGCCCCAGGCGCCTGCGGTCGTCTTGTTCGGGCTGATCCGCGGCGACAGCTTGGTGGTGCCGTAGCGGCTGCCAGCGAAATAGGCGGCGATATCGGCGGTCCAGATCAATCCCATCGCAAACAGCGCCCAGGCGTGACCATGGTCGGAGCCGTCGTGCAGCTTCATCAGCGCCAGCCAGGCCGGCAGGATCGACAGCTCGCAGGCGATCAGCTTGATCGCGGCGTTCTCGCGGGTCGGCGCGGCGGCGTAGGAAAAACTGCGCAGCCACAGCAGCGAAAGCAGCCACCAGAGCAGGCCGGTAGCGATCACGAACCAGCCGAGCGGTTCGTTGCGGATCGACCACAGCAGGGCGAACAGAGCGGCATTGACCGCCACCGCGACGGCGCGCACGCCGGGCGAGCCGATGCCGGCCAGGCGTGTCCACTCCCACACCGCCAGCAGGCACAGCGCCGAGGTGATCAGCGCGACCGCGGGGGTCGGCAGGAACAGGATGATCGCGATCGCCAGCGGGGCGAGGATCAGGGCGGTGAGCGTGCGCTGTTTCAGCATGCGATACGTCAGCTCGCTGCGCGCACTTGCGCGGAAGTAAGACCATAGCGCCGTTCGCGCCGCGCAAATTCGTCCAGCGCGCCATCGAGCACACCGGCGTCGACATCCGGCCACAACGCGTCGGTGAAGTACAGCTCGGCGTAGGCGACCTGCCAGAGCAGGAAATTGCTGATGCGCATTTCGCCGCCGGTGCGGATGAAAAGATCCACCGCAGGCTGGTCGGCGAGGCAGGTATAGCGTGCGAACGTCTTTTCGTCGATGTCCTGCTCCTGCAGTTCGCCGCGTGCGAGCGCGGCAGCGACGCTGCGCGCGGCATGGGCGATGTCCCAGCGGCCGCCGTAGTTGACGGCGACGTTCAGGCGCAGGGCGGCATTGCCTTGCGTGCGCACCATCGCCGCACGCATGCGCGCGGCGAGTTCCGGCGAGAACGCCGACAGGTCGCCGACGAATTCGATGCGGACGCCGTTCGCGTGCAATTCGTCCACTTCGCGTTCGAGCGCCTTCAGGAACAGCTGCATCAGCGCGCCGACTTCGCCCTGCGGACGTTTCCAGTTCTCGCTGGAGAACGCGAACAGGGTCAGCGCCTCGACGCCGCGGCGGCGGCAGAATTCCACCGCCGCGCGCACCGCCTTCTGGCCCTCGCGGTGGCCGAAGCTGCGCGGCCGGTGGCGACGCTCGGCCCAGCGGCCGTTGCCGTCCATGACGATCGCGATATGGCGCGGAATGCGGGGAGCGGCGTCGGAATCCATAGGCTCAATGGCGGGAGCGGCAGTCGCCGCGATGCTTGCGCGTGTCGATCGTCGCGACCCGTTCGTCGCGACCTGTTGCCGTTACATCGACATCAGCTCGTCTTCCTTCGCCTTCACCACGCCGTCGATGTCCTTGACGTACTTGTCGGTGTACTTCTGGATTTCTTCCTCGACGCGACGTTCCTCGTCTTCGGTGATCTTCTTGTCCTTGAGCAGTTCCTTCGCCTGGTGCAGCGCGTCGCGGCGCACGTTGCGCACGGCGACCTTGGCGTTCTCGCCTTCATGGGCGACATGCTTGGACAATTCCCGGCGACGCTCCTCGGTCAGCGCCGGCAGGTTGATGCGGATGACGTTGCCCATCGTGTTCGGGGTCAGGCCGAGATCGGAGGCGAGGATGGCCTTCTCGATCGGGCCGACCAGACTCTTCTCGAACGGCGTGATCGTGATCGAGCGCGCATCCGCCAGGGCGATGTTGGCGACCTGCGAAATCGGCGTGTCGGCACCGTAGTAGGAGACCTTCAGCGGTTCGACCAGCGACGTGCTGGCGCGCCCGGTGCGCACGCGCGTCAGGTCGTGCTTGAGCGAATCGACGCTCTTCTGCATGCGCGTCTGCGCATCCTTCTTGATGTTGTCGAGCATGGCGCGTTCACCTGTAAAGCCTTTGCAATCGGCCGCGGAGTATAGCAGCGGCTCTGCAGGGGACGCTGGCGCGCGCAGCGGCTGCGCCGCATGCCCGCGCGGACGCTGCAGTCGCGGCTTCTTCGGCGTGCCGTTCGGCGCCGGCCGGCACGTATCGGCCGCGGCGCCGGGCGGGCCTTCGGCCGCGCCCATTCCCACGTCATTGCGGGAGGCGCGAAGGATGCAGCCGCGCCGCGCGGGTGCGCCTCCCGCCGTCGTGGAGGCGCAGTGCGGACGCTTGCCCTTTGCGCCAGGTTCGTTGCCGTCGCGCCGGCGGACGCCGCGGGGCTCGACGATCGCACCGTGCCGGTCGTCATCGGGCAGGGCGCGAAACCTCGCGCTGCACGGCGCCGGATGCGCTCAGCGAATCACCAGCGCAACCGCCGGCTGGCCATACGATTCGATATCGCGCAGGAACGCCTGATAGCGCGCATGCACGAGGTCGTATGAACTCCAGTAGTCGGCATACGAAGTGCGATGGCCGAACAGCATGCCGATTTCGCGCTTGCTGAAGACATGGCGGATCTGCGCGTGCAACGAGGCACAGACATCGGCCGGACTCGGCGGCGTGCAATCGGGCAGCGTGTCGCGGTGGATGGTGATCGGGGCGAGCGTGCGGTCCGTGTTGTCGCGCGCGAGCGCGCTGCCGCCGGCGGTCAGCAGACCGCTGATGAGGGTCAAGGCGAGCATGGTTTTCATGACGGTATCCTGCGCAATGGTCGCAGCCGGGCCGTGTCCGCGGCGAGGCTGCGGAAACAGGAGGCGTCCGATCCGTTCGGCCGCCGAAGACGCGAGGTCTTCAGCGATAGGGATCGCGTTTCGGGGCGAACCGTTGCATCGAAACGATCCGTTGCGCGACGCGGCGACGGAATTGCGCGCCGGAGCGATGCTGGCGTGGATCACCGCGTTCTGGCGAAGGCTTGTCCGAACGGTCGGCCTTCGCCAGCGCGGGACGCGTTCTGCTGCGCCTGCGTCAGTCCATCGAAAAGCGAAATGGATTCCCGCGTGCGCGGGAATGACGGCTCGTATGGCGGCTTGCTGGAGCAATGACGGCTTGCTGGAGCATGGCGGCTTGGCAAACGCTACGCGCACGCCCTCCTGACGTCATGCCCGCGCACGCGGGCATCCATTGAAAGGCGGAACGGATTCCCGAGCTCGCGGGAATGGCGACTCGCTGGAATACCGCGGATCGGCGAAGGATGTCTCCGGCGCTGGCGAGCGGGGGCGGCGTTCCGCAGTCAGCGGCTGCCGCCGACCAGGGTACCGATCTGCTCGCCGCGCATGATGCGCATCAGGTCGCCTTCGCGCGACATGTCGTAGATGCGCAAAGGGATCTTGTGGTCGCGGCACAGCGCAATCGCGCTGGTGTCCATCACCTGCAGGTTGCGCTGGATCACGTCCTCGTAGGAAAGGCGGTCGTAGCGCGTGGCCGTCGCGTCCTTGTTCGGGTCGGCGCTGTAGACGCCGTCGACCTTGGTCGCCTTCAGCAGCAGGCTCGCGCCGATCTCGATGGCACGCAGCGCGGCGGCGGAATCGGTGGTGAAGAACGGATTGCCGGTACCGGCCGCGAACAGCGCGATGCGGCCTTTTTCCAGATGGCGGATCGCGCGGCGGCGGATGAAGTCCTCGCACACCTCGTTGATCTTGATCGCCGACATCGTGCGCGCGACGCCGCCGGCCTTCTCGATCGCGTCCTGCATCGCCAGCGCGTTGAGCACGGTGGCGAGCATGCCCATGTGGTCGCCGGTGACGCGGTCCATGCCGGCTGCGGCGAGACCGGCGCCGCGGAAGATGTTGCCGCCGCCGATGACCACGCCGACCTGGATGCCGGCACGCTGCACCTCGATGATCTCGCGCGCCAGGCGCTGCAGCACTTTCGGATCGATGCCGTAGTCGGCCTCGCCCATCAACGCCTCGCCGGACAGCTTCAAAAGGATGCGGCGGAACAGCGGGGCAGGGGACATCGGACACCTCGTGCGGGCAAACAGCCGAAGTTTAGCCGACGCGCGCCCATCACGGGGCGGTCGCGGCCCGCGGCGCCGCGTCGCGCCGGCCGCCGACCGCCGTGTTCGAGGTCAGAAACCGCTGAGGTCGTGCGGTGGCGCGGCGAACGCGACGGCGACGCCGCGCGGGCCGACGTTGACGCAGCCGGTGATGCTCATCATCGATTCGTGCAGGGCGACGCGCTTGGCCGCGCAGATCTCGCCGAGCTGGCGATAGCCCGGCAACTCGCGCAGTTCCTCCAGCGGGCCGCCATAGCTGATGTTGACGTGCGGCGTCAGCAGGCCCGCCTGCACGCGGTCGCCGGCAAAGCGGAACAGCTTGCGCATCGCGGTGTCGCGGCCGCGCATCTTCGCCACCGGCGTCGTCACGCCCATGTGCGCGCGGATCAGCGGCTTGATGTCGAGCGTGCTGCCGAGCACCGCGCCGACCAGGCCGACGCTGCGGTCGCCGCGCTTCTTCGCACGCGTGCGCAGGTAGTACAGGTCGTCCGGCACGAAGTAGCCGTAGCTCGCTTCGACGATCTTGAACAGACGCGGCGTGATATCGCGCGGGGCCATGCCGCGGTCGATCATGTCCACCAGGTCGAGCGCCGCGATGCCTTGCCCGGCGAAGACGTTCTTGGTGTCGATCACGCGCAGCAGGAACGGCTTGGCGATGCCCGCCGCGTTGCGCATTTCGCGGCTGTCGCGAATGATGTCGAGACTCGCGCGCATCGCGTTCTCATAGATCTCGCTGCGCTTGGCCGAGATCGTCAGGCAATACACGCTGTCGTAATCGAGCACCAGGCGCTCGAGGAAGAGCGAGCGGATTTCCTTGACCGAATAAGGACGCGTTTCGGCACCGGCATTGCGGCCGCCGAGGTTGTCGGCAAGAAAGCGCTGGGTGGTTTCGACGCTGTGGTTGTCGGTGTACTCGTGCTCGCCCACCTTGACGCTGATCGGCAGCACCATTACGCCGGGCTGTTCGAAGAATTCGCTCGGCAGGTCGCAGCCGGCATCGACCACGATCGCCGTACGCGCCGTGGCAAGGGACGGCCGCTGCGTGACCAGGTGCAGGCGGTTGCGGGGGTCGATGAAGGCCATGTCGTGATTCCTGTTCGGGGTGGAAGCCCGGACAGGAGCAACGCGCGGGCCATTCGAGGCGGCCGAAGCGAGGTTGTTACATTTGTTTGAATTGTCGATGTGAACAAACGTGAAAAAGCCGCGCGGTGCGCGGCTTTTTCGTGGAAATCCGTTTCAGAAGCCCGCCAGGCGGAACTCAGGCCAGACCGGCCTGCTTCATGACTTCGGTCGCGAAATCGTCGCCGGTCGGCTTGTCGATGCCTTCGCCGACGGCGAGGCGATGCATCGCCAGCACTTCGGCGCCTTCCTTCTTCAGCGCAGCCTCGACCGTGACGTTGGTATCGAGCACGAACGGCTGGCCGGTGAGCGTCATCTCGGAAATGACCTTGTTGACCTTGCCCGTGGTGATCTTCTCGAGAATCTCGGCCGGCTTGGCCTTG
>DASWPR010000172.1:0-3887 GCA_036398455.1 Dokdonella sp. | reverse complement strand
CCAGCGCCCCTGCATCGTCGCGAAGAAGCCCGGCCGCGGCTGCGCGCGGTCGCGCCCCTCCGCCATCCATACCGGCGACTCCGGCACATGCCGGCGGATGTACAGCACCAGCAGCGCCGGCAGCACGCCGATCGCGAACATGCCGCGCCAGCCGATATGGTCGAACAGCAGCAGATAGCACAAGCCGCCGAGCAGATAGCCGGCCGCGTAGCCTTCCTGCAGCAGTCCGGAGACCGCTCCGCGCGACTTCGCCGGAATCGATTCCATCGCGAGCGAGGCACCGATACCCCACTCGCCGCCCATGGCGACGCCGAACAGGGCGCGCACGATCAGCAGCACCGTCAGCGAGGGCGCCAGCGCCGAGGCCGCTTCCAGCACGGCGAACAGCACGATGTCGACCATCAATACCGGGCGCCGTCCGTAGCGGTCAGCGAGCCGGCCGAAAATGTAGGCACCGATCGGACGCATCGCCAGTGTCAGTGTCAGCGAGAACGCGACTTCGGGAATGCCGACATGGAAATCGTGCGCGATCTCCGGAATCACGAAGACCAGCAGGAAGTAGTCGAAGGCGTCCAGTGTCCAGCCGAGAAAGCTCGCGAAGACGACCTTGCGCTGCGGTGTGTCGAGTTCGCGCAGCGCGGCGATGAAGTGCATCCAGGCGTCCTTTGCGGAGTCGCTCCGCGCGTCGTTTTTCGGCTGGCGGGCAGGCTAGCACAGCCGACCGCCGGCGAAATCCGGCCCGTTTGCAGCATCCCGCGCGCAGGCGAACGGCCGGCATGCCCGTCGCCCAGGCGCTTCCGCTAAGCTGACTGACGCATACGCGTCTGGGGACGGCATGAGCGGCACGATGGACACCGCGCAGCGGGGCGACAGCGCCGTGCGCATCGGGGCGCGCTTTCGCCGGCCGTGGCATCGCGGCTATGCGCGCAACAAGCTGCGCCTCGACCCGGTCTACGCGGCCGTCGCCACCCTGGTCGAACACGACGCCTTCGAGCTGCTCGACGTCGGTTGCGGCCTCGGCCTGCTCGGCTTCCATCTGCGTGCGCACGGATTTCGCGGCAACTACCGCGGGCTCGATTTCGATCCAGTGAAAATCGACGCGGCGCGGGCGGCCGCCGGCGGCGAAGCCGGGCTCGCATTCGACAAGGGCGATGCGCAGGGCCTGCCGGCCTTCCTCGGCCATGTCGCGCTGATCGATGTACTGCACTACTTGCCGGCCGCCGCGCAGCCGCCGCTCCTGCTTGAAGCCGCCGCACGCGTCGCGCCGGGGGCCGCGCTGATCATCCGCAGCGTGCTGCGCCAGCCGGGCTGGCGCTTTCGTACCACGGTGCTGGAAGAGCGCCTGCTCTATGCCATGGGCTGGATGCAGAGCGCCGCGCAGCATTTCCCGGCACGCGAGGAAATCGAAGCGCCCCTGCGCGACGCCGGCCTCGAAGTCGGCGTGCGCCCGCTGTGGGGAAACACGCCGTTCAACAGTTTCATGATCGTCGCGCGCCGCCCGCTCAGGTGATGGAAGCCGCCGCCGGCGGCCGTACCCGCCGGCGGCGCATGCGTGCCTGCAGCAGTACGCGCCGCTCAGCCAGTTCGCGCGCATGCCGCTTGCGCGAGGCGTCGTCGCCGAGAGAGTGATCGAACTGCGCACGAAACGCGCAGAACTCCGCATACGCCTTGCGCACCCGGCGCAGGCGGCGCAGCAGCAGTTCCAGCATGATCGCATCGTCGAGCAGGCCGATGACCTCGATGTCGTCGGGAATCAGATCGTCCGGATCGCTGAGATAGACCAGGGTGTCGACCACATCGGCGCGCTCCGGGTCCGGCAAGGCCCAGGCCTCGTCCTCGAGCATCACGATCAGCCGCTGCACTTCCGCCAGGCGCTTGCGCACATACGCCGGCGCAGTGGCGGTATTGAGATGATCGAGCGCGTATTTGGCGGCATCGATGACGTCGACTTCATCCGCACACTGCGTCGTGCGGCGCGCACGCACAAGCACCGCCTGGAAGCGCTCGAGATCGGCGGGTTCGAGTTCGAAGGTGATTCGCATCTGCGGTCCGTCGCGCAGACTACTCGCCGCAGTCGGCGGCGGTCAAAAAAAGCGCGGATGACCGCTCAATCCTGCGCGGGCTTCTCGAGACCGGCGCGGATCATCGCCTCGCGCAGGCGCGCCTGATCGAGCAGTTGCTCGTCGGTGCGGGCGCGCCGTTTTCGCTGTTCCTTCTCGGCGATCAGAAGCGCGGCCTGCTCACGACGCTTGCGCACGGCGCGTTGTTCTTCCTGCCCGCTCACGCCGGCCCGCTCACGGGCCAGAGGCAGGCAGCAGCGGCCGAGCGACCTGAACACGGGCGTTCTTTCCGCTTGAAATAGCCATCCGCAACCTTACCTAGTGTTTGGCGCCGCCTCACTCCCGGCGCCTTCAGAGTTGTCCCTCGTTTTGGACTGGCCCGGCTTCGCAAGCCGGGCTTTTTCATGCGCCGCGCAAACGTTCGACGCCCGCGGGGTCCCTTTGTGACGCCGGCCGCCGGGCGTTGGTTCCGCCTGCAGATGTAAAAACGAAACAACCTGTGGCTCACGGACGTTCGCAAGCGACCGCGCGCCCGTAAGATCGGAGCGCGCGCCGCGATGACGAATCGGAACATCCCTCACGCGACGCCGGTAAAGTCCTCAAACGGCGCATTCGTGCATCTTGTGGACTGCTTCTTGCGTATTGTGGACTGCTTCTTGCGTATCGACGGCATGATTTCCATCACAGCGAGCCCTTCGTGAAACCACTGCTTTTGCGCTGTCCGCGCTGCGAGAGCACCCAGTTCATCATCAAGGCCAATCCACAGCCCAAGGATCTGGCGACCTGCGGCCGCTGCCGCGGACGTTTCATCTATGGGCACCTGACCGACGAAGCGGAAGCGGAAGCGACTCGTGCTGCGCGCCCACGCGAGCAACAGCAGCAGCCCAGCCCTACGCCGGCAAGCGCAGCGCGCGAAGCGCCTTCGACGGCCTGCCTGGTGTGGCGTTGGCTGCGGCTTCGATGCCGCTCCGGCGGCGACCGCACGCAGCCCCCGTCGAAATAGCCACGCGCGGATTCGGCTCGGCGCCTAGGCCGGCGCCAGATACGGAAAGGACAGCATCAGCAGTGAGCGCGTTTCAGCAAGCGCAGCGCGCTCCAGCTCGCCGTAGGTAAACCATTGGCCGCAGGCGCGGCATTCGACGGCGTCGTCGCCGCGCGGATGCACGGGCATGTCCAGTGCGCTACTTCTGCAGCAGGTGCAGTGAAGCAGGAGTCCCACGTGCGGCCGATCCCCTGCGCGTTTTTGCGTTGCCGGAATCTACCGCCATTCGCAGCGGTGCGAAACCCCCGTCGCGCAGCCATGCCACGAGCTCCGCACGGTCCGCACTGCGGGCGCTGCCGCTCCCATTCGGCAGCGCCGCGGACATTTGCTGGCCGGCCCCTGCTCGCATCGCCTCGCGTGGCTTATCCGCGCACGCGATCCAGCGTTCGCCGGCCCTGTATCATGCCGGCCGCAGCGTTCACTGGGGTGAATACCGCGCCGCCCACCTTTCCGCGATCCGTGCGACACCGCGTGTCGTGTTTCGGCACTGAATTGCGTATCTCTATGGGATCGGGCTGTAACGGCGCTTCGGGTTGCGCTGTCCATGAGTTGTAAGTTATTGTAAATATGTGATGCTGTTCACATTCTTTTCGGGGAGAAGCGGAATGAGAAGTGGTTTCGTAACGCGTGCGAGCGCCGTTCTTTTGAGTCTCGGGCTATCGGCTCTGGCATCGGTGGTATCGGCGAAGGAAGCCGTGGCGCCTGCGCATATCACCGCGGCACCGCAGGTGACGATCATCAATGGCAGTCCGCTGCAGATCCATGTCGGCGATGACAGCTCGTTC
>DASWPR010000171.1:0-4470 GCA_036398455.1 Dokdonella sp. | reverse complement strand
CGCAGTGTGCGCCCGCCCCGGCGCGTCGGCGCGCGCTGGCGCTGTGCGCACGCGTGCAATGCCGCGATCATCGCGGTTTTTGCCGGAGTGCGTCCCGATGAAGAGAATTCCGTTCCTGCTTGCCGCTGCCGTCTGCATGCCCGCCGCCTTCGCCGCCGACACCGCACCGACGCGCGAGCATTTCGCGCCGCCCGGCTACGAGGCGGCCTATCACGAATGGCACTACACGCCGGTCCTGCGCGTCGGCGAAACGGTGATCGTATCCGGCATTCCGGCCGCGGGCCCCGGCACCTACGAGGACAAGGTGCGGCGCATGTTCGGCGAACTGCGCAAGCAGCTTGAACTCGCCGGCGCGAGCCTGGACGATGTCGTCGAGCTGACCAGCTTTCATGTGCAGCCGACCGATTCGAAAAGTTTCCAGGAGGAATTCAAGCGCTTCGGCGCGATCCACCACGAATTCTTCCCGACGCACTATCCGGCCTGGAGTGCCGTCGGCACGACCGCGCTGTTGTCAGCGGGGGCGGTCGTCGAAATGCGCGCGCTCGCGGTGATCGGATCGGGCCGCGCCGCGAAAGCGGATATCCCGCTGCCGAAGGCGCGCCCGCAGCCTGCCGCTGCGCCGGCGCCGAGCCAGGCGCCGGCGCCACCGCTGATCAGCGGTTGAGTTCGCGCAAGCCCGCCTCCGAATAACGCAGGCCGGCGGCGACGCCGTGCGGTGCGATCGCTTCGATCGCGGCGAGTTCGGCGGCGTCGAGTTCGAGCGCGGCGGCGCCGACGTTCTGCTCCAGGCGCTCGATGCTGGTGGTGCCGGGGATCGGCACGAGGTCGTCGCCTTGCGCGAGCAGCCACGCCAGCGCGAGCTGCGACGGCGTGCAGTCCTTCTCGGCGGCGAGGTCTTCGATCTTGTCGACCAGGGCGAGGTTCCTGGCGAAGTTCTCGCCCTGGAAACGCGGCGACGAGCGCCGCCAGTCGTCCGCGGCGAGGTCGTCGATCTTCTTGAACTTGCCGGCGAGGAAGCCGCGTCCGAGCGGGCTGTACGGCACGAAGCCGATCCCGAGTTCACGGCAGAGCGGCAGGATCTCGTCTTCCGGATCGCGACTCCAGAGCGAATATTCGGTCTGGATCGCCGCGATCGGATGCACCGCGTGCGCGCGGCGGATGGTCGCCGCCGAAGCTTCGGACAAACCCAGATGACGCACCTTGCCCTGCGTCACCAGGTCCGCCATCGCGCCGACGGTGTCCTCGATCGGCACGTTCGGGTCGATGCGATGCTGGTAGTACAGATCGATCTGTTCGATGCCGAGGCGCTTGAGCGAAGCGTCGCAGCTGGAGCGCACGTACTCGGGGCGGCCGTTGAGGCCGAGCCGCTCGCCTTTCTCGTTGCGCACGATGCCGAACTTGGTCGCGACGACGACCAAGTCGCGCAAACCCTGCACCGCCTTGCCGACCAGCAGCTCGTTGGTGAACGGACCATAGATATCCGAGGTGTCGAGCAGGGTCACGCCGAGTTCGACCGCGCGCCGGATCAGCGCGATGCCTTCGGCGTCGCTGCCGCGACTGGTCGAATAGAAATCGGACAGGCCCATGCAGCCGAGGCCGATCGCGGTGACGTTGAGATCCTTGCCGAGTGTTCTTTGCTTCATGGTGGGTTTTCCCGATGGGTCGTGGATGGCGCTGCGCACACTCAGCGGTTGACCTGCTGCATTCCGGCCTCGCCGTAGCGCGGACCGGCCGCGACACCCTGCGGGGCGATCGCTTCGATCGCAGCCCGTTCGTCGGCACCAAGTGCGACCTCGGCCGCGCCGACGTTCTCCTGCAGGCGTTCGATGCTGGTCGTGCCGGGAATCGGCACGATGTGCGCGTCCTGTGCCAGCAGCCACGCCAGCGCGAGCTGCGAAGGCGTCACGCCCCTGTCGCCGGCCAGCGCCGAGATCTTGTCGACGATCGCGAGATTCTTCGCGAAGTTCTCGCCCTGGAAGCGCGGCGAGCCGCGCCGGAAATCGTCCTCGGCCAGGTCCTCGATGCGGCGGAAGCGGCCGGACAGGAAACCGCGCCCGAGCGGACTGAACGGCACGAAGCCGATGCCGAGTTCGCGGCAGAGCGGCAGCACTTCGTCTTCGGGGTCGCGGCTCCATAGCGAATACTCGCTCTGGATCGCCGCGATCGGATGCACCGCGTGCGCGCGGCGGATCGTTGCCGCCGATGCCTCGGAAAGCCCGATGTGGCGCACCTTGCCTTGCTCGACCAGGCGCGACAGCGCACCGACGGTGTCCTCGATCGGTGTTTCCGGGTCGATGCGATGCAGGTAGTACACATCGATATGCTCGACGCCCAGGCGCTGCAGCGATGCTTCGCAGGCGCGCTGCGCATAGGCCGGGCTGCCGTCGATGCGACCGCCGCCGATGCCGCTGACGCCGCCGCTCTCGAAGGTGAAGCCGAACTTGGTCGCCAGCACGACCTGCTCGCGCCGTCCGGCGATGGCTTCGCCGACCAGGCGTTCGTTGGTTTCCGGGCCATAGATGTCGGCGGTGTCGATCAGCGTCACGCCGAGGTCGAGCGCCCGACGGATCAGTGCCACGCCGTCCGCGTGGCCGGGGCGACCGGTCGAGTACGCGTGCGACAGGCCCATGCAGCCGAGGCCGATGGCCGACACCTCCAGACTCGGACCAATCATTCTGTGCTTCATCGTGGCATCTCCTGGTGGATGTTCACAGCGCGGTGAGGGACGGCATCCTGCGCCTTGCCACGCCGTCGAAAAACCCCGACGATCCACAAGCACCATGAAGGCCACCTTCACAATCGAACCCGGCCAGCTGCCCGCCCTGCTCGCATTCGCGCGCATCGCCGCGCATGGCAGCTTCACCCACGCCGCGACCGAGCTCGAAGTCTCGCCGTCGGCGCTGTCGCAGACCGTGCGCGCACTCGAAACGCGTCTGGGCGTGCGCCTGCTCAATCGCACCACGCGCAAGGTCGGCCTGACCGAAGCGGGCGCGTCGCTGCTCGCGCGGATCGAACCGGCCCTGGTCGATATCGGCAACGCGGTCGACGACCTGCGCCAGCAGCGCGAACGCCCCGCCGGCACGCTGCGCCTGACCGTGCCGCAGGTCATCGTGCCGGCCCTGCTCGAACCGCACCTGGCAGACTTCCTTGCCGCCTATCCGGACGTGCGCCTGGACATCCGCGTCGACAGTGCGCTGAACGATCTGGTCAGCGAAGGACTCGATGCCGGCATCCGCCTCGGCGAGAAAGTGCAGCGCGACATGATCGCGCTGCAGCTCGGCGGCGCGCAGCGTTCGGTCGTCGCCGGATCGCCCGCGTACTTCGCACGCCACGGCAGGCCGACGCATCCGCGCGACCTGCAGACGCACAACTGCGTGCGCTTCCGCATCTCCAACACCAACTCGATCTATCGCTGGGAATTCTGCGAACACGGCCGCTGGTTCGAGATCGATGCGCAGGGCAACCTGGTCAGCAACGACAACGCCCTGCTGCTGCGCGCTGCGGTGACCGGCATCGGCCTCGTCCACACGATGGAACCGATCCTGCGTGCGGCGCTCGCATCGGGCGCGCTGATCAGCGTGCTCGACGAATTCCTGCCGCCGTACGACGGTTTCTACCTGTACTACCCGAGCCGCGCGCAACTTGCGCCGAAGCTGCGCGTGTTCGCCGACTTCATGCGCGAACGCTTGAACGGCGTCAGCGCTTGAGCCTCTCCCCGGCGATGCAGCCGCTGGGGGAGGAAGCAAGCCGCCGATGCCGCCAGCGCCTCGGCTCCTGCAGGTGTGCAGGTGTGTAGGTGTGCCGTTGTGCGCTTCTCCACTACGTCCGCGCCGGATTCGCCATCACGCCCCGGTCCTGGCGATACGCTCCACCACGTCGCGGTAGCGTGCCCCGATCCGCTCCTCGTCGCGATGACGGAAGCCGCGCACGACCCATTCGCCGGCCACCATCACATCGCGCACGAGGCTCGCATTGCCGGCGAAGATCCAGCTGTCGATCGCGTGCGCGGCATCGCGTCCGGCGAGCAGCGGCGAGGCATCGTCGAGCACGAGCAGGTCGGCGCGCGGCGTGGCCTCCGGCGTGGCCGCCTCGAGCGATCCGATCGCAACCCCGGCGGCGCGCGCACTGCCGTCGAGTGCCTGCGCGAACAGCCGCTCGCCGGTGCTCGGCGTGCGTGTCGTCGAGGCGACGTTGCGATGACGCGTGAGCAGGCGCTGGCCGTATTCGAGCCAGCGCAGTTCCTCGACCGGCGACACCGAGATGTGGCTGTCCGAGCCGATGCCGATCACGCCGCCGGCATCGAGATACGCCTTCAGCGGGAACAGGCCGTCGCCGAGATTGGCTTCGGTGGTCGGACACAGCCCGGCGACCGCGCCGGTCGCCGCCAGGCGCTGCGTTTCGCGTTCGTCCATGTGCGTGGCATGCACGAGGCACCAGCGCGCATCCACCGGCGCATGATCGAGCAGCCAC
>DASWPR010000170.1:0-2428 GCA_036398455.1 Dokdonella sp. | reverse complement strand
CCAGGCATGGGGGCTCACCACCTTCTCCCCGCGCGCCATGCGCATGCAGGGCTTTTCCGCCTTCATCGACATGCTGCGCGCGGCCTTCGCGCATGCCGGCGGCATCCGCATCGATCACATTCTCGGATTGCGGCGGCTGTGGCTCGTGCCGGAAGGCGAAAGCGCGCGTAACGGCGCGTATCTGCGCTATCCGCTCGAAGATCTGCTGCGTCTGATCGCGCTCGAATCGTGGCGGCACCGCGCAATCGTGATCGGCGAAGATCTGGGCACCGTGCCGCCCGGTTTCCGCGAGCGGCTCGAAGAGCACGGCATTGCCGGCATTCGCGTGCTGTGGTTCGAAAGCGCGCACGACGGCAAGGGGTTCAAGCCGCCCCGAGCCTGGGACCGCAATGCGGTCGGCACCACGACCACGCACGATCTGCCGACGGTCGCCGGCTGGTGGCGCGGCAGCGACATCACGTGGCGCAACCGGATCGGCCAGACGATGGCGCGCGCCGACGGCCGCGATCCCGAGGAAGCCGCCCAGGAAGAGCGCGCGAAAGATCGCGCATTGCTGTGGCACGCGTTCCAGCAGGCCGGCGTGGCCGCGCACGACGTCCCTGCGCCGCCGCCCGACAGCGCGCCGGTGGACGAAGCGCTCGCCTTCGTGGCCGCCACGCCCGGCCCGCTGGTGACGTTTCCGCTAGAGGATCTGCTCGCGCAGGTCGAGCAGCCGAATCTGCCCGGCTCGATCGACGAGCATCCGAACTGGCGCCGCCGCGTCACCTTGCCGGTCGACGAACTGTTCCAGGACGACACCTTCTGCGACCGCCTGCTCGCGGTCGATCGCGAGCGCCGCGCCGCGGCCGCCTCAGTTCCTTCTTCCAACGCTTCTTCGGAGCCTGATACGCCATGACCGTCCCGCGCTCCACGCTTCGCCTCCAGTTCCACCGAGGCTTCACCTTCGACGACGCCGCAAAGCACGTCGACTACTTCGCCGAGCTCGGCATCAGCCACGTGTACGCGTCGCCCGTCACGACGGCCGAGCCGGGTTCCATGCACGGCTACGACACCGTCGACTACACCCAGGTCAGCGCCGAATGCGGCGGCGAGGCGGCGCTGAAGCGCCTCGCCGACAAACTGCGCGCGCGCGACATGGGGCTGATCATCGACACGGTGCCGAACCATATGGGGGTCGGCGGCGCCAGCAATGCCTGGTGGCTCGACATCCTCGAATGGGGCCGTCACAGCGCCTATGCGCGCCATTTCGACGTGGACTGGCATTCGCCCGATCCGGCGTTGCGCGGCAAGGTGCTACTGCCCACGCTCGGTGCGCCATACGGTGAGGAACTCGCCGCCGGCCGCATTGCGCTGCATTTCGCGGCCGACATAGGGCGCTTTTATATCGGCTACGGACCCCACGTGTTTCCGGTGTGCCCGATCGACTACCCGTCGATCCTGCAAAGCGCCGACCGTCCCGATCTCACCGCGCTCGCCGAGCGTTTCCACGGACTGACCACCCAGCCCACCGATCATCCACGCGCCGCCGAAGGCCGCGACATGCTGCGCGAATTCGTCGTGCAGAACGGCGGCTCGGCGATCGAGTTCGTACTCGAAACGTATTCTCCGGACGACCCGGTGACGCGTGACCGCCTGCATCGGCTGATCGAGCGGCAACACTTCCGCCTTGCGTGGTGGCGCACCGCGTCCGACGAGGTCAACTGGCGGCGTTTCTTCGATATCTCCACACTTGCCGGTGTGCGTGTGGAACGGCCCGAGGTGTTCGAGGCGGTACATGCGCTGCCTTTCCGGCTGTATCAGGAAGGCGTGGTGGACGGCTTGCGGATCGACCACGTGGACGGCCTCGCCGAGCCGCGTGAATACTGTCAGCGTTTGCGGCAGCGTCTCACGGAACTGCGTGATACCGCGCCGTATGTGGTAGTCGAAAAAATTCTCGGACGTGGCGAACCGCTGCGCGACGACTGGCCGGTGGACGGTACGACCGGCTACGACTTCATGAGCGACGTGGGCGCGCTGCTGCACGATCCGGCCGGTGCCGCGCCGCTCGCGCAGACGTGGACCGAACTGACCGGCCGCAGCGGGCTTTTCGCAGACGAAGCGCTCGCCGCGCGCCGCCAGATCCTCGCCGAAAACCTCGCGGCGGAACTCGACCGCGCAGCGCGTGCATTGCATCGCATTGCCCGCGATTCGCTGAGCACGCGCGACTTCACCTTCACCACGCTGCGTCGCGTGCTGACCGAACTGGTGGTGCATTTTCCCGTGTATCGAATCTATCCGCAGAACGGTCTGCGCAGCACGGCGGATAACGTCTACTTCGAGCAGGCTCTGGAGGGCGCGAGACGCTCGCTTTCGCGCGCGGACCATGTCGCGCTCGAACGCGTGAATGCATGGCTTGGCGGCAGCGCCGAAGAGGCGCCCACGGGACGAA
>DASWPR010000169.1:0-10076 GCA_036398455.1 Dokdonella sp. | reverse complement strand
GCCAAGGTGCTGCGCGAGCTCGACCTGCGCACGAAGAAAGGCCCGATCGTCGACACCGCGATCATCGCCGGCACGCTCGCGGTCAAGCGCACGCACGAGCTGATTCCGTTCTGCCATCCGCTGCCGATCGAATACTGCCGCATCGAAGCGGAATTCGTCACGAAGAAGGAATTGCGCATCCGCTGCACGGTCGCGCTGACGCACAAGACCGGCGTAGAGATGGAGGCGCTGACCGGTGCCAGCGTCGCTGCGTTGACCGTGTACGACATGTGCAAGGCGCTGTCGCACGAGATCGTCATCGACGGCCTGCACCTGGTCGAGAAGAGCGGCGGCAAGCGCCGCGTGAAGCAGGGCAGGGTGGTTGCATGAGCTACAAGCTGCTGTATTTCGCAAGCCTGGCCGACCGTGCCGGCCGTTCCGAGGAGATCCGCGAGAGCGCCGCACGCACGCCGCGCGAGCTGTATGCCGAGGTCGCCGGCGCGCACGGGTTCACCTTCGCTGCCGATCGCCTGCGCGTCGCGGTGAACGGCGCGTTCGTCGGCTGGGACCAGGCGCTCGCCGAACGCGACGAAGTCGTCTTCCTGCCGCCGGTCTCGGGTGGCTAGCCAAGGTGCGCATCCGCTAAGGTGCCGCTCGAAGGGGCGGCCCGGCCGCCCTTTGGACGTCTGATTCGTCATTCCGGCGCCCGTCGCAACCCTTGTCCGTAGAACCTTCATGTCATCGAATCGTTTCCGACTCAGCGACATCCCGATCGACGTTGCCGGCGAACGCGGCGCACTCGATCACGCCGCCGCCGGCGGCTACGCCAGCTTCGAAGGCTGGGTGCGCAACCACAATGACGGCCGCGCGGTGCAGCGTCTGGACTATCAGGCGTATTCCGCGCTGGCGCAGGCCGAGGGCGAGAACGTCCTCGGCGAGGCGATGCAGCGTTTTGCGATCCGCCAAGCCCGCTGCATCCATCGCGTTGGCCGGCTCGAGATCGGCGACATGGCTGTCTGGGTCGGCGTCAGTGCCGACCATCGCGGTGCCGCGTTCGATGCCTGCCGCTGGATCATCGACGAGGTGAAACAGCGCGTGCCGATCTGGAAGAACGAGCACTACGTCGACGGCGAGTCGGGCTGGCTGCATCCGTAGCGGCCTTCACGCAGGAAGGCCGTCTACGTCGGCGTCGGCCGCTCTCCAGCGGCGACGCGCATGGCGATTTTCTAGGCGCCGTCGAAGCCGTCCACGAAGATGTCGTCGTTGGGTGGCGCGTTGACCAGCACGTCCACGGGGACGACGAATTGCGGGTGCGCCGGGTCGTCCGTGCCCACGCACAGGCTGGCGGACTGGCTGCCGACGCCGAGAGTCGCCGCGTCGACGGTGACGCTCACCTGCGCGGTGTTTCCACCGCCGAGCGCACCGCTGGTCGGCGTGGCGGCGAGCCAGCCGAGGTCCGTCGTGGTCGCGCAGCCGTCGGCGGATTCGGCAACCGTGTAGTTCAGCGTGGTCGTCGCATCGCCGACATTGTCGAGGGTGAGCGCGTCGGTCGCCGTCGAACCGAAGTCCACGGTGAACGACAGGCTGGTCGGCGAAAGACTCGCGCTAGCGCCGGCGGCGCCGATCACGAAGTCGACATCGGACACATCGAAAAAGAGATTGTTCACGCAGGACACGCGCACGCGCGCCTGATTGCTGTCGGCGGCGCCGCCCGGCACCACGACGTCGGCGCTGCCGTTGTTGGCCGTGCCGGTGGAGAGCGGGAAGGGCCAGGTGGCGCCACCGTCGGTCGACAGATCGATCGCGACGTTCGCGCAGTTGACCGGCGCGGCAGCGGTGCCGGCGACGTCCCAGGTGACGGTCTGCGTCGCGCCGGGCGTCCAGGTCAGCGCCGTGTTCGGCTGCGTGACGACAAAGGGGCCGGCGGTATTGGTGACGTGGATCTGCACGTCGGCACTCTGCGTCGCGCCGAATTGCGGCGTGCCGGGTACGTCATGGTTGTCGCGCACGGTCAGGCGGAAGTTCAGATTGCGTTCCGTGGTTGGCCAGGCTTCACCCTTGACCAGCGCCGCGCCGAGCACCGAGGCGAGCTTCGGAAAGACGCGCGTTCCCGAGGCGGTCGCATTGAACGAACGGAAGATCGGGCCCGCTCCGGTATCGCCCTGCGCCAGCGTTGTCGCCGGACCAAGGTCGTACTGCTCCCAGTTGTAGGTCAGCGCATCGCCATCGACATCGGTGGCCGCCGCGGTCAGTGCGAAGGGAGTGTGCATCGGAATCGTGACGGCGCCCGGCAGCGACGCGGTATCGATGGTGGGAGCCGCATCCGGGTTTGGCGTCGCCGCGGCGCAGTTGCCGCCGGTGCCGCCTATCCAGGTGTTGATCTCGGCCAGGCTCTTGGCGTGGAAGTACGGATCGGAGTGCGGCTGCAGATCGTTGGCGCCGCAGATGCCGGCGTAGGCCATGATCGTCGAGCCGCTGCCGGGCTCGTACGCGGCCGAGCCGGCGCGGTTGCCGCCGCCGCACGAGCCGCTGGTCGAATTGAACGTGTGGTTGCCGCCGAACTGGTGGCCCATTTCGTGCGCGACGTAGTCGATGTAGAACGCATCGCCGGTCGGGTTCGAAAGACCGGTGGTGCCGCCGGCCTTGTCCGAGGTGCAGGTCGCGCGCAGTTCGGCGACGCCGCCGCTGCCGGTGGTGAAGACGTGGCCGATGTCGAAGTTCGCGTTGCCGATCGCGGAGGAGAGATTGCTGATGTTCTCGTCGAGCGCGTTGCCGTCGTTCGTGTACGGGTCGCCCGCTGCCGTCGGATAGATGATGTCGTCGTCATTCGCGATCAGGGTCATGTGCACGGCGAGTTCGGTCTCGTAGACCTGGTTCACGCGGTTCATCGCCTGCACGACGGCGGCCAGTCCGCATTCGACGTTGACGTTGCCGGCGCAGACCGCGCCGACGTAGTTGTGATTCGCGGCCACCGCGGCGCGGTAGTCGCGCTGGGTTACGCCGGTCTGCGTCATCGGCGCCGGCGCCGACATCAGCTGGCGGCCCGAAGGATCGATCGCCGTGTCATGCACCTCGCATTGAAACGCCGCGCCGGACACGGCCAGGTTCTCGCGACGGAAACTCAGGTAGCGGCTGCCGCCGCCGAGCGTCTCCGGTCGCACCACCCAGATTCCGGCCGGTTCGAACACCATTGCCTGGAAGCCTTGCACCGAGAAATCGACGCGCGCCTTGCGGCCCTGGCTGTCGCTGCCCGACAGACTGACGATGCCGGGGTACTTGTCGGCGAGCGCCTTCGGCATCGTGCGCGAATCGACCAGCTGGAAATCGCTGAAGCTTCCGTCCGGCGCCGGCAACTCAAGCGTGAATGCCGCGCCGCTGCGGCGCTGCTGCGCGAGATAGCTGCCGAGCGCCGCGATGTCGAGCTGCAGGGGGCGATAGGCCGAAACCGCGGGCGCGTCGGCCGGCAGGGGTCGTGCCTGGGTGTTCTGCCAGAACGCCTGCGTCGCGTCGGCCGCCGCAGCGGTCGCGGACCCGACGGCGATCAGCAGGATCGCGAAAAAGCGCGCAATCGTCGCGGCGCGCCCGGAAAGATGACGGGTGGACATCGGTGACTCCCCAAAAGGTTGCGAAACAAGGCGCCCCGTCTCCCAGGACGGGGCGCCGAAGATCCGCACGGTCGCACGGCGCAGGCAAGCCCGGCAACGGAAGGCAAGCGGAGCTTGCTCCATCTTCAGGTGGAGGCAGGCCGCCATGCTGGTGCTGCGGCTGGGGAATTCAGGGAGGCGCGACCAGCGAAGATGGAAGGTCTGCTGATCGAGAGACGTGGACCTATGGAGAGCAGCTCCAGGGACGGCTGCTTGAAAGATCTGATCTGAGGCCCGGAGGGTGGCGGCCCCGCCAGCGACACCCCGGCACCCGAATCACTCACTACCGTTGCTTCCTTCCGGACCTGGCGGGATTCGCAAGCTATCGTCGCGGGGGCACCGACGGGGCCACCATAAACTTTGGAAGGCGGGATGCACTCGGCACATCCTGTGCCTCGCCCTTCGGGCAGCTGCGCTGTGCAGATCGGCTTCCTGCCGATCCGTCGAACCCGACGTATTTGATTTCGCGGGTTCGAACCCCGCTCTCTTGCGGCTCCGACAGAGGTCGCAAGAAGACGGAAGGCTGCAGCACTCTTCAAAACTGGCGGAGAGAGCGGGATTCGAACCCGCGAAACGGTTTAACCCGTTTACACACTTTCCAGGCGTGCTCCTTCAACCGCTCGGACACCTCTCCGGATTGCTTTCCGCGTGCATGCTCGGTTTGGCAGCATGCCCGACGGGCCGCGGAGGATACTAGCCGTACCGCCCGCATACAAGCGAGACGGCCGGCGCGCGCGCTTGCGTCAGCCTCCGGCGTGCCCCACTTGCTACAATCGCGCACTCTTCTGCGAAGCCCCCATGTCGTATCAAGCCCTAGCGCGCAAATGGCGTCCGCGCCGCTTTTCCGAACTGGTCGGCCAGGAGCACGTCGTGCGCGCGCTCACGCATGCGCTGGACAGCGGGCGGCTGCATCATGCGTTCCTGTTCACCGGCACGCGCGGGGTCGGCAAGACCACCATCGCGCGCATCTTCGCCAAGTCGCTGAACTGCCAGCATGGCCCGACCTCGAACCCGTGCGGCGAATGCAGCGCCTGCGTCGAGATCGACGCCGGGCGTTTCGTCGACCTGCTGGAGATCGACGCGGCCAGCAATACCGGCATCGACAACGTGCGCGAGCTGATCGACAACGCGATGTACGCGCCGACGCGCGGCCGCTACAAGGTCTACCTGATCGACGAAGTGCACATGCTCTCCAAGAGCGCGTTCAACGCGCTGCTCAAGACCCTGGAAGAACCGCCGCCGCACGTGAAATTCCTGCTCGCGACGACCGACCCGCAGAAGCTGCCGGTGACCGTGCTGTCGCGCTGCATCAAGTTCAATCTGAAGCGGCTGACGCCGGAGCAGATCGTCGGCCAGATGCAGGCGATCCTCGGCGCCGAAGGCATCGCGTTCGATGCCGAGGGCATCGATGTGCTCGCGCGCGCGGCCGATGGTTCGCTGCGCGACGGCTTGTCCCTGCTCGATCAGGCGATCGCGCATGGCGGCGGCGCGCTGCATGCGAACGAAGTGCATGCGATGCTCGGCACGGTCGAGCGCGCCAAGGTGCGCGTGCTGCTCGATGTGCTCGCCAATGGCGACGGCGCGGCATTGCTCGACGAAGTCGAACGCATCGCCAGTTTCGCGCCGGATTTCGCCCAGGTGTTGGACGAACTTGCCGGCTTGCTGCATCGCATACAGCTGGTCCAGCTGATTCCGGATGCGGCAGGCGAGGACGGCGCCGACCTGCTCGGCCTCGCCGGGCGGCTGGCGCCGCAGGATGTGCAGCTGTGGTACCAGATTGCGGTGACCGGCCGGCGCGACCTGCCGCTGGCGCCGACGCCGCGCGTCGGGTTCGAGATGACCCTGCTGCGCATGCTCGCATTCATGCCGGCGGGGGCCGTCGGCGTCACGCCTGCGCGTGAATCGGCAGCGAGTCCCGCGAATGCCACGCGATCCGCGCCGCCGCCGCGCGCTGCTGCCGATGGGGAACGCAGCCGTCCGCAGCCTTTGCCGCCGGGTCCGCGCCCGCCAGCGCCGCCAGCGCCGCCAGCGCCGCCAGTGCGCAGCAGCGCGCCGCCGGTGCAGCCTTCGCCGCCGCCCGTCGCATCGCCATCGCCATCGCCGGGCGTGGCCGCAGCGGTCGCTGGCAATGGCCTGCATACGACCGACGACTGGGCTGCGCTGATCGAGCGCGCCGAACTGCGCGGACCGGTCGGCCAGCTCGCCCACCATGCCACCTTGGTCGCGATCGAGGACCGGCTGGTGCGGCTGGCGATCAGGCCGCCGCATGAACATCTGGCGGATGGCCCGCTCGTCGGCACGCTGGAGCAGCGCCTCGGCGCGGCGCTCGGCCGTCCGGTGAAAGTGAAATTCGAACGCGACAGCGGCGGCGCCGAGACGCCGGCCGAGCAGCGCGCACGCGCCGACAGCCAGCGCCGCCAGGTGGCCGAAGACGCCGTGCGCGGCGATCCCGTCGTGCAGTCGCTGATCGACACGTTCGGTGCTCGCGTAATCCCCGAAAGCGTCCGCCCGGCAGATAGTTGAAAATGCTCTTCTTGAAAAGTGCAGCCATGGCTGGCTGCCGGTAGACGTTCCGAAGTTTGAATCTCTCGGAGCCGCCGCGACCTTGCAGGTTGCGGCGATCCCGCACGGATCGCAAAAACAAAGGTGAATGAAATGAAGGGCCCACTCGCCGGTTTGATGCAGCAGGCGCAGCGCATGCAGGAAGACATGAAGCGCGCGCAGGAGGAAATTGCGCAGATGGAGGTCACCGGCCAGGCCGGCGGTGGACTGGTCAGCGTACTGATGAGCGGCCGCCACGAAGTGCGCCGCGTGACGATCGATCGCAAGCTGTTCGCCGACGATCCGGAAATGGCCGAGGATCTCGTCGCGGCCGCGGTCAACGATGCGGTCAACAAGATCGCCGCGCTGAGCCAGGACAAACTCGGCGGCGTCACCGCCGGCATGAACCTGCCCGCGGGTTTCAAGCTGCCGTTCTGACGTGAGTGCAGGCTCGCCTCTCCTTGCCGACCTGATCGACGCGCTGCGCTGCCTTCCCGGCGTCGGCGCGAAGACCGCGCAGCGCATGGCCTTCCATGTGCTCGAGCGTGATCGCGCCGGTGCGCGCAAGCTGGCCGAACGACTCGCGACCGCGGTCGACCGCATCGGCAACTGCACGCGCTGCCGTACCTTCAGCGAGGAACCGGTCTGCGTGCTGTGCGCCAGCACGTCGCGCGATCGCAGCCTGCTGTGCGTCGTGGAGACGCCGGTCGACCAGCTCGCGATCGAGCAGGCGACCGGCTTTCGCGGCCACTATTTCGTGCTGCTCGGACGCCTGTCGCCGTTGGACGGACTCGGGCCGAAGGAGCTCGGCCTCGATCTGCTCGCGGCGCGCCTGGCCGAGGGCGACGTGCAGGAATTGATCGTCGCGACGAACCCGACCGTGGAAGGCGAGGCGACCGCGCACATGCTGGCGCAACTCGCGCGTGCGGCGGGCGTACGCGCCAGCCGGCTCGCACACGGCGTGCCGCTCGGCGGCGAACTCGAGTTCATCGACCGCGGCACGCTCGCCCATGCGTTCGGCGGACGGCAGGCGCTTGGCTGAATCGAGTGGCGAGCAGCGGTCGAGCGCAATGTCCACCCAGCCTCGTCTTCCCGGCGAACGCCGGCACCCCGTGCCTCGCACGATCGCTGCGGTATGACGACGCAACAATGAATGGTCCAACGACGGAGGCTGCATGACCGACACCTTGTTCGCCAAGATCATCCGCCGCGAGATTCCCGCCGACATCGTCTACGAAGACGACGACGTGCTCGCGTTCCGCGACATCCATCCGCAGGCGCCGGTGCACGTGCTGTTCATCCCGAAGCAGCCGTTCGCCACCTTGAACGATCTGACGGAGGCCGACGCGCTGACCGTCGGCAAGCTCGTGCTCGCCGCTTCGCGCTGGGCCAGGGCGCAGGGTTTCGCCGATGACGGCTATCGCGTCGTGATGAACTGCAATCGCGACGGCGGGCAGACCGTGTTCCATATCCACCTGCACTTGCTCGCGGGCCGCGCGCTGCAGTGGCCGCCGGGCTGATCGATCGGACGGCTATTTCGTCGCGGCGATTTCCGCGGCGATGCGATCGTAGGTGCCGCCATCGTCGAAATGCGTCTTCTGCGCCTGCGCCCAGCCGCCGAACGTGTCGACGCCGAACAACGTGACGGCGGGGAACTGCGCGGCATGTTTCTTCGCGACCGCCTCGTCGCGCGGACGCAGATAATTGCTCGCCGCGATTTCCTGTCCCTGCGGACTCCATAGATAGCGCAGGTAGTCCTCGGCAGCCGCGCGCGTATGCTTTTTGTCGACCACCGTATCGACCAGCGCGACCGGCAGGTCGGCGCGGATCGAGACGGTCGGATAGACGACCTCGAAGCCGCCGTGGCCGAATTCCTTCGCGATCATCTCCGCTTCGTTCTCGAACGTGACCAGCACGTCGCCGATGCCGCGCTCCATGAAGGTCGTCGTCGCCGCGCGTCCGCCGCTGTCGAGCACCGGCACGTTGCGGAAGGTGCCGGTGACCAGCGCGCGCGCCTTTACATCGTCGCCGCCGGGCTGGCGCAAGGCGTAGCCCCAGAGCGCAAGATAGGTGTAGCGGCCGTTGCCGGACGACTTCGGGTTCGGCACGATCACCTGCAGGCCGGGCCGGGCCAGATCGCCCCAGTCCTTGATCTGCTTCGGGTTGCCGCTGCGCACGATCAGCACCTGCAGGCTGGAAAACGGTGCGGAGTCGTTCGGAAACTGCCGGGCCCAGTCGGCGCGCACCTGCTTGCCCTTCGCCGCGATCATGTCGATGTCCAGGCTCTGGTTCATCGTCACGACATCGGCGTCGAGACCGTCGATGACCGCGCGCGCCTGCTTGCTGGAGCCGCCGTGCGACTGCTGGATCGTGATCCTGCCCTGCTGTCCGGCTTCGAAATGCCGGGCGAACGCGGGGTTGTAGTCGCGATAGAAATCGCGCATCACGTCGTAGGACGCGTTCAACAGCACGGTGTCGGCGTGCGCCACCGATGCGAGCGCGAGCCCGGCGAGCAGCAGAGGGGAACGAATGCGCATGAAAGCTCCGGACGGGACGACCGGAGCATTCTGCAGGCTGCCGGCGCGGCCGACAGTAGGATTCGTTCGATCGCTATGCCCGGATGGACATAGCGTCGCGTCGCAGACAGCGCGCGCATGCGCGCCGCCGAATCAGTGCCTCGGCGGCGGGCCGGAATGGTCGCGGATGATGACCGTGCCGCCGCCCCAGTAGGGACCCCAATACGGTCCGCCCCAGCCCCATGGGCCGCCATAGCCATAGCCGCCGTACAGCCACGGGTCGGCATACGGCGTGCTGACATAGAGAGGCCGTTTCGGCCACAGGTAGATCGCATCGGCGGCGACGTGCGGATAGCTGTAGTTGAACTCGCCGACCTTGCCGTGATCGGTGCCGCTGAGTTGTCCGGTGACGGTGACTTCGCGGCCGCGATCGAACACTTCCGGATCGTAGAAGCCGGCGCGGCAGGCGATGAAGCGGCCATCGCTCGGATCGCGCTTGATCGGACGCGCGGCGTCGTCGAGCTGGCGCGAGAGGATTTCGAAGCAGGTCGCGTCGGCCTTCGGTTCGACCTTGATGATCTCGCCGCCCCAACGCACGGCCTGGCCGCTGCCGGCGGTGGCGGCGTCGCGCGGGGTCGCGGCCGAGAATTGACCCTGCAGGGGCTTGGGAACGGTGGCGCACGAGGCGAGGGCGGCGCCCATCAGGGCGATCGCAAACGACGGCTTCACAGACAGCATGTTCATGAATTCCTCGAACAATCGATAGTCGGGACGACAAAGGCGGATATCGGCCATCCGCATGCTACATCGACGGCGCTGAATGCGGCGTCGTTGCGTCATTCGGGCCTCTTTACAAGACTTCGCAGGCGCCAGCGCCGGACCGCGCCGACGAAGGCGGCGATGCGCGCCGGGTCGGGCGCATCGGCGCCGTAGCGCAAGGCGGCATAGTCGTCGACCAGTGGCGCCAGCTGCGTCGCGAGCGCCGGCGCGCTGCCGTGCAGGCGCTGCAGCCAGTCGAGCGGACCTTCGTTGGCGCGCGCGCCGAGGCCGCTGCCGGCAAGGCGCCGCGCCATCTGCGACCAGGCGCGATCGAGTGCGTCGCCGGGTGTCCCCGCGCCGCTGCGCATCGCCCAGATCGTCGCCAGCAGCATCGCACCGCCGAGCACGGCGGACAGGGCCAGCAGCAGATCGCCCTGGTTCGCATCGCTGATCCCGAACGGCGTCAGCATGCTCTTCTGGCGCAGCGCGTCGAAGCGGATGACGCTCTCGGTCCATAGCCGGTTGGCGAAATCCAATTGGTTGCGCAGATCGCGCAGCCAGTCCGCCTGTTCCCAACCCGGGTTGCCATTCGCGGCGGCGGCGCCGAGCTCGATGCGCGAGGGACTGACCGCTGCCG
>DASWPR010000168.1:0-12702 GCA_036398455.1 Dokdonella sp. | reverse complement strand
CCCTGCAGCGCCAGCATGCGGGCCTGGTCGCGCGCCGGATCGTGGCGCAGGCGTTCGGCGCGCAGGCGCATCGCGCGCAGGTAGCGCGGGAACTGTGCCAGACGTGATTTCTCCACGTCGCGCAGGAAGCCTGGGAAGAGCAGTTCGGCCAGCTGTTCGCGCAAGTCGTCGTAATTCGCGCGTGCAAATCCCATCAGCGGCGGTTGCAGCAGAGGCAGCAGTTCGCCGTAGGCGACGATGATCGTCTCGGCCAGGGCCAGCCGCTCGACCGCAGCCGGAAACAGTTCGCGCGAGATCGCTTCGCGCAGGTGCTCGAAATCGGCACGCCGGCGCACATCGAGATCGTGTGCGGCAAGACGCTCGCGCAGGGCGGATTCGATCAGGTCCGCGCGCAGTGAATCTGCACTGCCGAGCGGCGTCCACTTGAGCGCAATCGCATTGTTCAGCGGCAACTGCCGGCGCGACTGCTTCAGCTTGTCGGCGAGCGCACGGCGCAGCAGACGTTCGACACCGCGGCGATGGGCGTCGAGTGCCTCGTCGTGGCGTTCGAAGACGCGCAGGGCGACGCTCTCGCCAAGGTCGACCAGGGCCGGGAACGCGGTCAGGCCGCTGGGCGATACGACGCTCGCGGGAATGTCGTCGAAGTCGAACGCGTCGACTTTCTCGCGCGTCAGCTCCACATCGGCGCGGCGCGAGAACGCGACGCGCGCGGCGCCGGTCCACTGCGCCTGGATCGCGGCGAGGTCGCGGCTTTCGACCAGCACTTCGCCTTTCTCGCCTTGGCCGGGTTCGGCAACGATGCGGAAATTCATCAGCAGGTGCGGCGCCAGTTCGATGCCGGCGAAGTCCGCGGCGCCGATGACGACGCCGGTGACGCGCTGCAGATAGCGTGCGAGCACGCCGAACAGCGGCTCGTCGCGCGGCGCTTCGGATTCGGCGAAAGCGCGTGCGAAATCCGGCGCCGGCACGAAATTGCGGCGCAGGCTTTTCGGCAGTCCGCGGATCGATTCGGCAACCTTCTCCGTCAGCAGCCCCGGCACCAGCCATTCGCAGCGCGCGGAGGGCACCGCGTTCACCAGGGCCAGCGGCACCTGCATCGTCACGCCGTCGGCCGGATCGCCCGGCACGAAGCGGTAGCCGAGATGCAGCGCGTGACCGGCAATCTCCAGTTGCGCCGGAAAGTCGCGCGCGCCGGCGCCGTGCGCTTCGGCCAGCACGTCGGCGAGCGACCAGTGCAAGGCCGCCTGCTCGGTCGGTGTGGCGCGGCGATACCAGGCGTCCAGCGCCACGGCGGTATGGATCTCGGCCGGCAGCTTGCCGGCGAAGAACGCCGCCAGTTCCTCATCGCCGCGCAGGAGCCCGCTGCGGCGACGCTTCGCTTCGATTTCGCGTGCTTCGGCAAGCACGCGCAGGTTCGCGCGCACGAAGTCGGCGCGCGCATCGATCTCGCCGCGCGCGAGCGCTTCGCCGACGAATACCGCGTGCGCCAGGGCCGGGTCCTGCGCACCGAACTGCACGGCACGCTTCTCCACCAGTGTCAGCCCGAACAAGGTGACCTGCTCGAACGCGACCACCGCGCCGCGCTTGCGCGACCAGTGCACGTCGCGCCAGCTGCGCTTGACCAGATGCGCGGCCTGCTGCTCGATCCACGCCGGCTCGACGCGCGCGCACTGCATCGCATAGACCTTCTGCACATCGAGAATCTGTCCGGCCAGCAGCCATTGCGGCGGCGACTTGGCGAGCGCAGAGCCGGGGAAGATGGTGAATTTGCGTTCGCGCGTGCCGCGATACTGATTGCGCTCGTCCTTCAAGCCGACCTGGGTCGGCCAGCCGGAGAGCAGGCAGCGGTGGATGGCTTCGTAGTGCTGGGTGCTGTAGCCCTCTGCCGCAACGGCTCGTGCGTCGGAGACCGGAGGCTGGGAAGGCCCCGGCCGATCGGTTTTCGCGGGCGTTGAAACATGGGCTTGCCGGGCGCGTCGCGAATGCTCCGCTCGCTGCGCAGGTTCGGTGCCCTGCCCCCTCGGCCCGGTCCTCGGCCCCGGCGCACCCGCAGCAGAAGAACGTTGGACCGCGGCACTCCTGGGCTGCATCGACCAGCCCAGCTCGTCGGCCACCAGCAGCAGCTGCCGGTGTAATTCGCGCCACTCGCGCATGCGCATGAAGGAGAGGAAATGCGCATGGCACCAGTCGCGCAGCTTGGATTGCGTGAATTCCTCGTGCGCGCCGGTGTAGGCGACCCACAGGTTCAGCACGCCGATGAAATCGGACTTCGGATCGACGAACTCCGCATGCGCCGCATCGGCCTGCTGACGCGCATCGGCCGGACGCTCGCGCGGATCCTGGATGCTCAGAAACGCAGCCAGTACCAGCAGATCGCGCAGGACCTCGCGGCGCGCGCCTTCGACCAGCATGCGGCCGAGCGCGACATCGATCGGCAGCCGCGCCAGGGTGCGCCCGATGTCGGTCAGCGCGTGCGAAGCGCGGCCGTGGATCGCCGTGTCCCGGTTCTCCGCACCGGCAGAGTCCGGGTCAGCGGACGCCCCTCGCGACGAGGGCTGCGCATCCACCGCGCCCAGCTCGGCCAGGCGCCGGTAGCCGTCGCCGATCGCACGCTCGGAAGGCGCTTCGACGAACGGAAAATCGGCCGGGTCGCCGAGCTTCAACGCGAGCATGCGCAGGATCACGCCGGCCAGCGACGAGCGCAGGATCTCCGGATCGGTGAAGCGCGGACGCTGCGCGAAATCGTCCTCGCCGTACAGACGGAAACACACGCCCGGTCCGACGCGTCCGCAACGGCCCTTGCGCTGGTCCGCGGCGGCCTGCGAGATCGGCTCGATATGCAGGCGTTCGAGCTGATTGCGCTGGCTGTAGCGCTTCACGCGCGCGCTGCCGGTGTCGATGACGTAGCGGATGCGCGGCACCGTCAGCGAGGTTTCAGCGACGTTGGTGGCGAGCACGATGCGCCGCTGTGCGCCGGGCTTGAACACGCGATCCTGTTCGGCCGCCGATAGGCGCGCGTACAGCGCGAGCACTTCGGTCGCGCGGTATTGCCGGCGCGACAATGCCAGGTGGGTGTCGCGGATCTCGCGCTCGCCCGGCAGGAACACCAGCACGTCGCCGTGCGGGTCTTCCGCGGTGATCTCGTCGACGGCGGCGAGGATGCGTTCGACTTCGCTCGTGCCGGTTGCGGAGGAGGCTTCCCGCTGGGGGAAAGCAGCCGCCTTGCCCTTGTCCGCCGCCTTCTGCCCTTCGGGCATCTTCCCGCGCTGCGCGGGGCCAGAAAGATCGGCGGGACGCCAGCGTACTTCGACGGGAAACGCGCGCCCTTCGACCTCGATCACCGGTGCGTCGCCGAAGTGCTGCGCGAAGCGCGAGGTATCGATCGTCGCCGACGTCACGATCAGCTTCAGATCCCGTCGCTTCGCCAGCAGACGCTTCAGGTAGCCGAGCAGGAAGTCGATGTTGAGACTGCGCTCGTGCGCCTCGTCGAGGATGATCGTGTCGTAGGCATTCAGCCACGCATCGCCCTGCGTTTCGGCGAGCAGGATGCCGTCGGTCATGAACTTGATCAGCGCGTTCTCGCCGACCTGTTCGGTGAAACGCACCTGGAAGCCGACGAGGTCGCCGACATTGCCGCCGAGCTCGCTGGCGACGCGACGCGCGACCGCACGTGCAGCGATGCGGCGCGGCTGTGTGCAGCCGATCAGGCCGGCGACGCCGCGTCCGGCGGCGAGGCACAGCTTCGGCAGCTGCGTGGTCTTGCCCGAACCCGTCTCGCCCGCCAGCACGACGACCTGGTGCCTGCGGATCAGCTCGACGATCTCGTCGGCGCGCGCGGCGATCGGCAGCGACTCGTCGATGCGGATCTCGGGTACGCGCGCCGCGCGCACGGCACGGCGCTGCGCCGAGGTTTCGATATCGGCGGCAAGGCGCGCCAGCGGGTCCGCCGCAGCGGGCGTGCGCGGATCGGCCATGCGCCGCCAGCGCGCCAGCAGCCGGCCGAAGTCGCGCGCCATCACCGTATCGAGCGCGCGACGCAGGGTTTGCAGTTCGGACATGGAGTAATTATCGATCGGATTCCGCGGCACGGGCGATGGACCGCCGCGCGCGCGGAAAAACCCCATCATTGCGGCCTATCGGTGCGATTCGCAAGGACGATTTCACGCGCCGGCATCGCGGCGCTAGCCTTCGATCACCCAGAATCGAGGAACCCGCATGAACATCGACATCGGCATCGCCCGGAAAGATCGCGAAAGCATCGCGCAGGATTTGTCCAAGCTGCTCGCGGACACCTACTCGCTGTACCTGAAGACGCACAGCTTCCACTGGAACGTCACCGGCCCGATGTTCAACACGCTGCACCTGATGTTCGAGACGCAGTACAACGAGCTGTGGACCGCCGCCGACCTGATCGCCGAACGCATCCGCGCGCTCGACGTGTACGCGCCGGGCTCGTACACCCAGTTCGGCAAGCTGACCTCGATCGCCGAGGAGACCGGCGTGCCGGACTGGAAGACGATGGTGCAGCAGCTCGTCGACGGCCACGAGACCTCGGCGCGCACGGCGCGCGAGGTGTTCAAGCTGGCCGACCACGCCGACGATCAGCCCACCGCCGACCTTGCTACACAGCGCATGCAGCAGCACGAAAAGACCGCGTGGATGCTGCGTTCATTGCTGAAGTAGGCAAAGCCTGCAGCGTTTCCCTTTCCCACGAGGCAAACATCACAACTTCCGCCGCGGCGGGATCAGGAAGTCGCCGAACAGCAGGCCGGCGACGATCGCGACGAGCAGCGTCACCAGGGTGATCGCGGTGTCGACGCCGAGCAGCACGTCGCGCTCGAACACGTAGCTCAAGGTGCGATAGCCGACGCTGCCCGGCACCAGCAGGATGATGCCGGGCTCGCGCACCAGCGCGCCGGGGCGATTGGTCAGGCGCGCAAACAGGTTGCTGGTGGCGCCGATCACCAGGCTTGCCAGGAATGTGCCGAATGCCGGCGATACGTGATGACCGGCTGCCTGCGTGCAGGAATAGCCCAGCAGCACGGCGCCGATCACCACCGGATAGTCGCGTTTCGGACTCTTGAACAATACGGCGAACGAGAACGCGGCCGCGACGACGGCGGCCCACTCCGTCCACGCCGGCAAGGCCGAGCTGTCCAGCTGCGGCGGCACGATGTGCAGCAGGACGCAGACCTGCACCGCGGCGACGGTGCCGAAGGTCAGCTTCAGCAGCGTCGTCACCGCGCCCATCATGCGGGCGGTGCCGGAGATCAGGTGCTGGCTCGAAAGCTCGCGCACCGCGGTGGTCAAGGTCATGCCGGGCATCAGCACGATCAGGCTCGCGATCACCACCGAACGCAGCGCGAGCGGCGCCAGCCACGCCGCGATGGCGGTCGCCACCAGCGTCGACAGGAATGCGGCGACCGCCTCGGAGGCTGGATTGAACGAAGGCCAGCGCCGCGCCACCAGGGTGATCACGCCGATGACCAGGCCGTTCAGCGCGGCGGCACCGGCCTCGCGCCAGCCCGCATGCAGGATGATCGCGATCGCCGCCGAGGCGATGCCGAAACTGATGACGCTGGCGATGTTGGAATACACGCTCGGCTGGCGCGATCCGACCTCGCGCAGCAGGCGCCGGCCCTCGCCGAGGTCGAGTTCGCCGGCGATCACGCGGTTGGCGATGGCGTCGGTCTGGCACAGCGCCGAGAGATTCACGTCGCCCGGCGGCGAACGCACGACCTGGGTGATCTCGGCGAGGTCGTCGTCCTGCGAGGGGTCGGAAAACGACATCACGATCGATGTCGGCGTCGACAGCACATTGCACACCAGGCCGAGCCGCGCACTCACCAGGTTGACCACGTCCTCCAGCCGCGGCGCCGCAGTGCCGTACTCGTGCAGGCGCCGCGCCAGCTCGACGACGAAGCCGATGCGGGTCTTCAATGTGGCGCCGCCACCGATGCGTGGGCTGGATAGTTCGCTGCTCATCCGCGCAATGATGCCGTGCTTTCGCGCCCGCCGGCTACGAATGCCGCAATGTGCACAAGCGCGCCCTGCTTTCCGCGTTGCATCGCCGCCTGCTAGCCTTGTGCGATGAGCAGCCTGGGGACCACCGCGGGAACAGCCACGCTCCAGCGCAGCGCGGACGGCGAATTCGTCGCCGCCAGCGGCGACTGGACGCTTGCCTACGCGCCGAAGCTGGCCGATCTCGTCGCCGAACTGAAACGCAAGGCCGCTGCCGGCATGCGCGTCGATGCCGGCGCGCTCGGCCGCGTCGATACGGCCGGTGCCGAGCTGCTGCTCGATCTGGCCGGCAAGGCGGAAATCCGCGGACTCGACGACAACCGTCGCGCGCTGTTCGATGCGGTCGCCAAGGCGCAGGCGCAGCCGGCCGCGACGCCGAAGCGCGGCAACGCACTCGTCAGCGTGCTCGCGCGCACCGGCGCTGCGGCGGTGCAGGTCACGCGCGACAGCTACCAGCTGCTCGGCTTCATCGGGCTGATACTGGCGACACTCGCGCGCAGCGTAATCGACCCGCGCCGCTGGCGCGTCACGTCGCTGGCCTTCCACCTGGAACAGACCGGCCTCGACGCAGTGCCGATCGTCGTGCTGCTGAACTTCCTGGTCGGCGCGGTCGTCGCCTTCCTCGGTGCGACCGTGCTGAAGGATTTCGGCGCCAGCATCTTCACCGTGGAGCTGATCGGCTACTCGTTCCTGCGCGAGTTCGGCGTACTGCTGACCGCGATCCTGATTGCCGGCCGCTCCGGCAGCGCGTTCACGGCGCAGATCGGCTCGATGAAATCGCGCGAGGAGATCGACGCGATCCGCACGCTCGGCCTCGATCCGGTCGAAGTGCTGGTGCTGCCGCGCCTGCTCGCCCTGCTCATTGCGATGCCGCTGCTGACCTTCCTCGCGATGCTCGCCGGCATCGTCGGCGGCGCCGTCGTGTGCGTGTTCGCGCTGGACATTTCCACCACGATGTTCGTCACGCGCTTCCACGATCTGGCTGCGGTCCAGCACTTCTGGGTCGGCATGAGCAAGGCGCCGATCTTCGCCTTCCTGATCGCCTCGATCGGCTGCCTGGAGGGCTTCAAGGTGTCCGGCAGCGCCGAATCGGTGGGTACGCACACGACTTCCAGCGTGGTGCAGTCGATCTTCGTCGCGATCCTGGTCGATGCGCTCGCCGCGATCTTCTACATGGAGATCAATATATGAGCGGCGCGCCGGACGACGTCGTGATCGAGGTGCGCGGCCTGCGCAACCAGTTCGGCACGCAGGTCGTGCACGAAAACCTCGACCTCGACATCCGCCGCGGCGAGATCGTCGGCGTGGTCGGCGGTTCCGGCAGCGGCAAGTCGGTGCTGCTGCGTTCGATCATCGGGCTGAACCGCCCGGCTGCCGGCAGCGTGAAGCTGCTCGGCCAGGAGATGACGACCGCGACCGAGGACCAGCGCGCCGCGGTCGAACGCCGCTGCGGGGTACTTTTCCAGAATGGCGCCTTGTTCTCTTCGCTGACCGTCGCCGAGAACACGATGGTGCCGATGCGCGAGCACTACCGCCTGCCGCAGGCGATGATGAACCGCCTGGCCGCGCTGAAGATCGCGCTGGCGGGACTGCCGGCCGACGCCGGCGCGAAATATCCCTCGGAGCTCTCCGGCGGCATGGTCAAGCGCGCCGCGCTGGCGCGATCGATCGCGCTGGATCCGGACATCCTGTTCCTCGACGAACCGACCGCCGGCCTCGACCCGATCGGCGCGGCCGCGTTCGACCAGTTGATCCTGACCCTGCGCGAGAGTCTCGGCCTGACCGTATTCCTGATCACGCACGATCTCGACACGCTCTACACGATCTGCGACCGCGTCGCCGTGCTGTCGCAGAAGCATGTGCTGATCGCCGACACGCTGGCCAAGGTCGAACGCTATCCGGATACCTGGGTGCAGGAATATTTCCAGGGGCCGCGCGGACGTGCCGCGGCGTTTTCGAGCGGAGCGGCGCATCCATGAAGAAAACCACCGCATCGCACGGCGTGTGGCTGCTGGCCGTGGTCTCGAATCTCGCAGCGGCACTGACGCCCGTGGCAACGGTCGTCTATGCACAGTTCCTCGACGAGCTGAAGCTGCGCTCGGCGCCGAACGCCATCGAATGCGGTGTTGCCGAAAGCAAGGCGGCGCAGGACGCCGCGCTCAAGTGTGCCGATCAGGCATTGGCGCGCAGCCAGCCGTTCTGGTTTGCGCGACGCATGCAGGGCATCGACTCGGCCTTGTGGATGGGCGCGGCGAGCGATGGACGCGGCCATTCATATCGACTCTACTTCGACTCGGACGTGCACGGCGGGGGAGACGCGCATCCCAAGCCGAGCCTGGACGCATTCAAATGCACGGACACGGACATGCGCGATGTGAACTGGCCGCCTTTTCCGGGCAAGGAATGCAAGGGGATCGACCTGATCGCTCCGCTTGCGCAGGCGCCGTACTGATTCGTTCACATTGGCCGTTGTCCCTGCCCGCCTTTCGATCACGGAGCTTCGCAGATGGAAACCCGCGCTCACCACGTCCTCATCGGCGCCTTCACGATCGGCGTGTTCCTGCTCGCGCTCGTGTTCGTGCTGTGGATGTCCAAATCCAGCGTCGACCGCAAGTTCAACGAGTACGAGATCGACTTCACCGAAGCGGTGACGGGCCTCTCGACCGGCGGTCTGGTGCAGTACAACGGCATCAAGGTCGGCGAGGTCATCCGGCTGCACCTGGCGGCGGACGATCCGCGCAAGGTCGTCGCCATCGTGCGCCTCGATGCGAACGCGCCGGTGCGCCAGGACACGCGCGCCAAGCTCGGCTTGCAGGGCGTCACCGGGCTCGCCTTCATCCAGCTTTCCGGCGGCGCGCCGGGAAGCCCGCCGCTGTTGCCGAGCAACGAACATCCCATACCCGTCATTCCCTCGGAGGAGTCCGCGCTGTCGAAGCTGCTCGCCTCCGGCTCCGACGTCGTCACCAGCGTCAACGACATGCTGCTGCGGCTGAACCAGATCCTCTCCGACGAGAACGTCAAGCGCATTTCCTCCACGCTCGAGCATGTCGACCAGCTCAGCGGTTCGCTCTCCGACCAGCGCGGCGATCTCAGCGTCACGCTGAAGCAGCTGGCCGATGCGACCGGCGAACTCAAGCACACGCTGGCGACGCTCGACACCATGGCGAACACGACCAATGCGCTGGTCCGCGACGACATGCGCGGCGTATTGCAGCAGACGCAGAAGGCGCTGGAGTCGGTCGGGAAAGTCGCCGGTTCGACCGGCGCGCTGGTCGACGAGAATCGCGGCGCGATCGATCGCTTCACCAGCCAGGACCTGCGCCAGATCGGTCCGACCGTGCTCGAGCTGCGCGAGACGCTGCGTTCGCTCAAGCAGCTCAGCGACAAGCTCGGCACCTCCGACAGCCTGCTGCTCGGCCGCGATCAGCCCAAGGAGTTCAAGCCCCAATGACCACCATCCGCCGACTGCTGATCCTGCTGCCGCTGCTGCTGGCAGGCTGCTCGTCCCTGCTGAACGTGCAGCGCACGCCATACACGATCTACTCGCCGCACTACACGGCGCCGGCACCCGCAGCGGATGCGGCGCGTGTCGCCTGGCAGCTCGTCGTGGAGACGCCGACCGCCAGCGACACGCTCGACACCTCGCGCATGCTGGCAGCGCCGACGCCGGGCGTGCTGGAAATGTTCCCTGGCGCGCGCTGGCGCGATCCGGCGCCGGCGCTGCTGCGCAGTCTGATCGTCGAAGGCTTCGAACAATCCGGGCGCATCGTCGGCGTCGGCAACGCCGCCTCCGGCCTGCGCGCCGACTTTTCGCTGGCGATTGAACTGCGCGATTTCCAGCTCGATATCCGTGACGGCGCGCCGCACGCGACGGTGCGCTTCCAGGCGCGCCTGCTCGATTTCACCAGCAGCCGCGTACTCGCCACGCAGGCGTTCGCGCAGGACGCCGGCGCGGCCGGCACCGATGCGGCGAGCGCGTTCGCGGCGTTCCAGACGTCGTTGAATGCGGTGATCCCGCAGCTGGTCGAATGGACGTTGCGCGAAGGCAGCCATGCGCGCGAGAAGCCGCTGGGAAGCCGCTAGTTCCGCGCGGCTGTGATCGCGGCGACAATGCGCCGCGCGAGCGCCCGGCCCGCGCAACACGCCACACCAGCCACTCACCGCGCGGGACTGTTCTGCATTCATGAGCGAAGTCGAGATGCGCAACCCGCATAGCCAGCTGCAGAGCCAGCTCGCGCGCGTGCACGAGCTGCTGCGGCGGCAGCGGCTGGTCGAGGACCTGGCGCATCGCCAGCACGGCGATCACCACGACCTCGTCGACAATCTCGTGCATCGCCAGCATCTGGCCGAACTGCAGCGCGAGATCGACGGCCTGCACCCGGCCGACATCGCCTACATCCTCGAAGCGCTGCCGCAGCAGGAGCGCCTGGAAGTCTGGAACCTGGTCAAGGTCGACCGCGACGGCGAGATCCTGCTCGAAGTATCCGACGCGGTGCGCGAGTCGCTGCTCGCCGACATGGACAAGCCCGAGCTGCTGGCCGCCGCCGAACAACTCGACGCCGAGGAAATCGCCGACCTCGCCGAGGACCTGCCCGAGGACGTGCTGCAGGAACTGATGCATCGCCTCAACGCCGAGCAGCGCGGGCGCGTGCAGTCGGCGATGTCGTGGGAAGACGACCAGGTCGGCGCGATCATGGATTTCGACATGGTGACGATCCGCGAGGACGTCAGCCTGGAAACCGTACTGCGCTATCTGCGCCGCCTGAAGGAACTGCCCGACCACACCGACAAGCTGTTCGTCGTCAACAGCGAAACCGTGCTGACCGGCGTGCTGCCGGTGCGCTGGCTGCTGGTCAACGATCCGAGCAAGCGCGTCAGCGTGGTGATGGCGGCGGATGCGAACACGTTCCATCCGGAAGACGACGTCACCGAAACCGCGCAGGCGTTCGAACGCTACGACCTGGTCACCGCACCGGTGGTCGACGCGCAAGGCCGCCTGATCGGGCGCCTGACGATCGACGCGATGGTCGATGTGATCCGCGAGGAGAGCGATGCCGAAGTGCGCGAGCGCTTCGGCCTGCGCGAGGACGAGGACATCTTCGCCTCGGTGTGGAAATCGCTGCGCAACCGCTGGGCCTGGCTGGCGATCAACCTGGTCACCGCGTTCATCGCCTCGCGCGTGATCGGCCTCTTCGAAGGCTCGATCCAGCGCCTCGTCGCACTGGCGACCTTGATGCCGATCGTCGCCGGCATCGGCGGCAACTCGGGCAACCAGACGATCACGATGATCGTGCGCGCGCTCGCGCTCGACCAGATCCACCCCGACAGCGCCAGGCGCCTGCTGCGCAAGGAACTCGGCGTATCGCTGGCGAACGGCCTGGTCTGGGGCGGCGTGATCGGCTTCGTCGCCTGGCTGCTCTATCGCAACGTCGCGCTCGGCTTCGTGATGACCGCGGCGATGACCTTGAACCTGCTGCTCGCCGCGATGATGGGCGTGCTGATTCCGATGACCCTGATCCGCTTCGGGCGCGATCCGGCGATGGGCTCGAGCGTGATGATCACGGCGCTGACGGACAGCGGCGGATTTTTTATTTTTCTGGGGCTGGCGACGGTGTTTTTGATGTGAACAAGGCGCTCGCGCGGGCTGCAGAGCCACGCCGAACGTCCGCCGCCGCTCGCGCTCGCGCGATGCCCCGCGAACGGGCGTGCCCGCCATCGAGCGCGCGAAAGCATCGCGCTTGCGCAACCCTCGCGTCCGGCCGAATCGGCTGACGAGGCATCGGACCTCGACGTTCGCTCGAACGCCCGGCTGTCGCCGTGCTCCCTCCCCCAACCGTGCACAGTGGGAGAGGGACTCGACGCGTGGCTGCCTCGGAGTCGCCGCCGCGCCAACTCCGGATCCAGCGAAAATCCATCATCGACGTCGATGAGCGGCGCGAGCGGCGCCCACCGACGCCAGCAGCAGCGTCATCAATGCGAGCATCCAGCGCGCATCCAGCGGCACGGTCACGCTCGGCGTCGGCGGCTCGTTGCCGCCACCGACGAGGGTCGTCGCCGTGCCGGAGTTGTCGCCCGGAGTCGGGTCGGGCACGCCGGACAAGATCGAGGCGACGTTCGCGACCGGGCCGGTGAAGTCCGGCGATACCCGGTAGGTGGCGCTGATCGTCACGCTCGCGCCATTGGCCAAGGCGCCGAGCGCGCACGGGAAGCCGCTCGCGCAGGGCGTGCTGGCACCGACGAACTGGAGGCCGGTGGGCGTCGGATCGGACAGCACCGCGTCGGGCACCGCATTCGGTCCGTGGTTCGTCACGACCATCGTGTAGCTGACCAGATCCCCCGACATCGCGCTCGCCGGGCCGCTCTTGACGATGCCGAGATCCGCAACGGGAGCGGCCGATTCAAGCCTCGTGATCACCATGCTGCTGTTGTTGCCGGGGTTGGGATCGGGCGTGTCGCTGCCGGCCGATGCGATATTGGTGACGAGCTCGCTGGTCGGCGCCAAGATGGAATAGGTCGCCGTGATGCTCGCGCCCGCACCGTTCGCCAATGCGCCGAGACTGCATGGGAATCCATTCGCACACGGTGCACTCGCGCTGACGAATACCAGGCCGGGCGGTGTCGGATCGGAGAGCACGACGTTCGTCGCCGCGTCCGGTCCCGCGTTGCTGACGAGCAGCGCAT
>DASWPR010000167.1:0-1840 GCA_036398455.1 Dokdonella sp. | reverse complement strand
GGGCGCGAAGCCGCCCTGCACGCGCAACGCGCTCGCCTTGGCCGAATCCTGCCAGCCGTCGCCATCGCGGTCATCGAACACCGAGCCGACGATCAGGCTGTCGTCGAGCAGCGGGTCTCCGACCACTTCCACCTCCGCGGTCGCGACATTGCTGATCGGATCGCCCTGCGGGTCCTGCGCGACCACGCGGTTGATGTGCACGCCAGGCCCGACGCCCGCTCCGACACGCAGGTAATAGACGAAGGTGGCGCTGCCGCCGACGGCGATGTCGAGTCCGTCGATGCGCAGCGGATTGGCGCTGCCCAGCGTGCCGGCATCATCCCCATCGTCGATTTCCAGCGAAGCGTCCACGTAGGTGAAGCCCGCGGGCAAGGTATCGAGCAGCGATACGTTGCGTGCGTCGGTCTGGCCCACGTTTTCCGCGGTCACCGTGTAGCGCACCAGATCGCCGACCTGGGCGGTGCGCTGGCCTGCCTGCTTGGTCAGGCGCAAGCTGACTTCCTCGCCGTTGACGGCCACCGTCACCAGCGCGGTATCGCAGGCGGGCGTCGGCACCGAAATGTCGCAGACCCGATAGCCGAAGCTGTCGTCGCCGGCGAACCCCGCCGCGGGCGTGTAGGTGCATGCGCCCGCGGTGCAACTGGCCGTGCCATGCGCCGATGCGCTGGCGATGGTCAGCGAGCCTGTATCCAGCGGCGCGCCGGTCACGGTGTCGTTGCCGAGTACGTCGATCGTGACCGGTTGCGACTGCTCGGTCTCGGCGGCGTCGTCGTTGGCCGCCACGATATTCGGCTGGGTGGCGATGGCGACCAGGGCCGTGTCGCAATTGGCCGGGTTCAGGGTCTCGCAGACGACATAGGTATACGAGTCGTCGCCGCTGAAGTTCGCGCTCTGCGTGTACGTCGCCGAGCCGTCCGCATTGACCGCAACCACGCCATTGGCCGGTGCGGTGCCGACAATCGCCGTGACCTCCGCGGCGGCCATCGGCCGGCCGCCGAGCGAATCGTTGTCGATCACCCGCAGAGTGACCGGAGTGTTCTGCGGCGTGGTCGCCGAATCGTCGTTGGCGACGATCGCGACGGCGTTCACGATGGCCGTTACCGTTGCGCTGTCGCAGTTGGACGGATTCAGGACATCGCAGATCCGGTAGTCGGCGGTGTAGGTTGCGGCCGGCGTGGCCGGCGCCACATCGACCGTGCCATCCGCATTGATCGTCAGCGGACCGTTGCCGCCTGGCGCCAGGGTCACATCGGCGGGCACCACCGCGCCGCCGTTGAAGGCGTCGTTGGCGAGCACATTCGCCACCGCGACACCACCCGCCGCGCCGTCGACGGGACCTGCGTCATCGTCGACCGCATCGATCGGCGCCGGAACCACGACTACGCTTGCGACGGCGCTGTCGCAATTGGCTGGATTCAGCTTCTCGCAGATCCGATAGGTCAGCGCATGGCTGCCCGCCGGCGTACCCGAAGCCACGTTGACCGCACCATTGGCCGTATCGAGCGCGATCCTGGGACTCGTGGTCGAAACCACTGTCAGATCGATGTCGGCAAGCTCCACCGCCGCACCGCTGAGCGTGTCGTTGGCGAGCACATCGGCGATCGCCTGGCCACCATTGCTTCCGTTCACCGGCGTGCCTGCATCGTCGATCGCATCGATCGCCGCCGCGGCAACGGCGACCGTCGCCGTGGCGGTGTCGCAATTGGCCGGATTGATCGTTTCGCAGATGCGGTAGGCGACCGCATAACTGCCGGTGGGCGTAGCGGAGGGGACGGCGATCGTGCCGTCCGCATTCAACGCGAAACCGGCGGGCAGGGTCATCGCGCTCAGATCGATGCTG
>DASWPR010000166.1:0-2353 GCA_036398455.1 Dokdonella sp. | reverse complement strand
GTCGCAGCATCACGCGGAACAGGCGCAGGCGGCCGAGCGGCCGGCGTTCGCGATAAAGGGTGAAATGGCGATAGAAGTGCTTGTAGTGACGGACTTCGTCGCGCCGGATGTGGTCGGTCAGCTGCTTCAATACCGGCTCGTCGGCGATCGCGTTGAGCGCGCGATAGAGGCTGGCCGTGCCGGTCTCGACGACGCAGCGCGCTGCCAGCTCGAGGCCGCGGTCGGGCTCGAGTTCCGCGCTCGTGCAGACGCCGGAATATTCGTTCCAGAACGCGTTGAACGCGGCGTCCCAGTCGAACTCCGGCCAGACGTGGCGTATGTAGGTCGCCAGCGCGCGACCATGCTGGAGTTCCTCGCGTTCCCAGTGCTCGGCGAGCCAGGTCTGCAATTCGGTATCCCCTTCGAAGTGCTCGACCAGGTTGCGCGTGTACAGGTCCGAGCCGCTTTCGACGAAGGACGAACTGCACAGCAGGAAGAACAGCTCCTCGCAGGGACGGATGCGCTCGAGATCGATGCGCTCGAACGGCAGACTTTCCAGCGTCCACGGCAACGGATTGGCGTAGTTCAACGTGCGGTTCTCCGGGCGAATTCGACGCCTGTTCGCGGCAGGCGGGACAAGATGACCCATTTGCGACACAAATATAACTTTGCAGCCGCGCGATTCTCCAGTCGGACGATCGTCGCGGCGGCTGGCGGGCGCCGAGGGCCGGGCATGCCGGCTTCGTTCGCGTCACGCGCCGGTTCGGCTACGCTTGCGCGATGTCGAGCCATTCGCCCCGATGAGCGTTGCCATCGTCTGGTTCAGGCGCGACCTGCGTCTGGCCGACAATCCGGCCCTGCGCGCCGCGCTGCAGAAGCACGCCCGCGTGCTGCCCGTGTACATCCATGCGCCGGACGAGGAAGCACCGTGGCAGCCCGGCGCGGCGAGCCGCTGGTGGCTGCATCATTCGCTCGGCGCGCTCGATGCGGCGTTGCATCGCTGCGGTGCACGCCTGCATGTGGCCGCTGGCGCGACACTGACCGTGCTGCACGAGCTGGTCGCGGCGACGCGTGCCGACGCGGTGTACTGGAACCGCCTGTACGAGCCGGCCGTGATCGCGCGCGATACGGCGCTGAAGCAGGCGCTGCGCGCCGGCGGCGTGGATGCGCAGAGCTTCAATGCGAACCTGCTGTTCGAGCCCTGGGACATCGCGACCGCTCAGCAGACGCCCTACAAGGTGTTCACCCCCTTCTGGCGCAACGCACGTGCGCGCCTGCAGGCACGGCCGCCGCTGCCGACGCCGCGGCGCATCGAGAGCATCGAGGTTGCCGGCGCATTGACGATCGACCAACTTGCGCTGCGGCCGCGCATCGCCTGGGATGCCGGCTTCGGCGAAGCCTGGCAACCCGGCGAGGCCGGCGCCAGCCGCAATCTGCGCCACTTCTGCGCCGGGGCGATCGGCGACTATCCAACGGCGCGCGACCTGCCGGACCGGCCCGGCACATCGCGCCTTTCCCCGCATCAGCACTTCGGCGAACTGTCGCCGATGCAGATCGTCTGGACGCTGCAGGAGACTTCGCGCTCGGCGAAGCAGCACGGCGGCGCCGAGAAATTCCTCAGCGAAATCGGCTGGCGCGAGTTCTCGCATCATCTTCTCTACCATTTCCCGCAGACGCCGGAGCAGAACCTCAACACCCGCTTCGATCGATTCGCCTGGGCCGGCAACGATGAAGACCTGCTGCGGCGCTGGCAGCAGGGCAGAACCGGCATTCCGATCGTCGATGCCGGCATGCGCGAGTTGTGGGCGACCGGCTGGATGCACAATCGCGTGCGCATGCTGGCCGCTTCGTTCCTGACCAAGAACCTGCGCCAGCACTGGCTGCACGGCGCCCGCTGGTTCTGGGACACGCTGGTCGATGCCGATCTCGCCGGCAACACGCAAGGCTGGCAGTGGACCGCCGGCACCGGTGCCGACGCCGCGCCGTATTTCCGCATCTTCAATCCGGTCACCCAGGGCGAGAAGTTCGACGCCGACGCCGACTACGTGCGGCGCTGGGTGCCGCAGCTGCGCGCCTTTCCTGCCAAGCTCATCCATCGGCCCTGGCAGGATCCGGTGCGGCTGCGCGAATGCGGCTATCCCGAGCCGATCGTCGATCTGGCGGCGTCGCGTGCGGTCGCGCTGGCGGAATACGCGCGCACCGCGGGCTGAAACCTCAGCCGGCCTTCAGCCATTCGATGCGATGGCTGCCCTGGGTGTCCGGCGCGAGCAGATCCTGCGCCGCCGGCAGCCACGCCTGCAGGCGCTGCTCGAACTGCCACGGAGGATTGATCAAGGTCATGCCGCATCCGCTCAGGCGCAACGGCGAATTGGCC
>DASWPR010000165.1:0-6272 GCA_036398455.1 Dokdonella sp. | reverse complement strand
TGCCCCACAGCTCGCCGTTGATGAAGTTGCCGAAACGGCCGAGGCCGAGGCCGACGGGCACCAGCGGCGCGACGAAGTCGATCACGTCGAAGAAGTTCAGGCGATGCTTGCGCGTCCAGACGAGACCGGCGACGAGTACGCCGAGCAGGCCGCCATGGAACGACATGCCGCCTTCCCATACGCGGATGATGCTGGCGGGGTGTGCGATCAGCTCGGCCGAGTTGTAGAACAGCATGTAGCCGAGGCGCCCGCCGACGATCACGCCGAGCATCACGTAGAACGCGAGGTCGGAGAATTGATCGGCGGTGACCGGCAGCCGGCCCGCCGCGCGCCGGCGCTGGCCGAGCCACCAGGCGAGCCCGAAGCTGAGCAGGTACATGATGCCGTACCAGTGGACTTCCACCGGGCCGAGCGAGAAGAAAACGGGGTCGAAATCTACGAAATAGGGCACGCGCGGGCTCGAATCGGATTCAGCGGGCAGCGGGCAGGACCTTGCGGACACTGGCTGCCGGCTGTCACGTAAGTTTCGCCCATCGCCAGGGTGCGCGCCATCCCCGAGTCCGGATTAGCGCCTAGAATTGGCGCGTGCCAGCGCGGCATTGGGGAATTACATGTTCGGTTCTTGGGCTACCCGCATCGCAGCCGCCGTTTGCACCACGGCCGTTTGCAGCTCCGCCATCGCGCAAACCCATGTGCATGGCTCGATTTCGGACGCCACCAGCGGAACACCCGTGGCGGCCGCCGAGGTACGCATCCAGGCGCCCGCCCTCTATCAAGATACGGTGATCGGAACGACCACCTCGGCCAGCGATGGAACGTACGCCTGGGACGGTGTCTGCGCATCGTCCATCTCGACGAGTTGCCGTGTCCTCGTAACGGCCGACGGCTACGTCGGCGGCTATGGAACCTTCGATTTCACGGCGACCGATGCACAGGTCGACGTCGCGCTGCACCGCCCTGCCCGCGTGAGTGGCCAGGTCCGCTGGGCGGCCGATGGCACGCCCGCGTCCGGGTTGCTGGTGTCTGCGGTCTGCGCATCCAGCGCGGCGGCGTGCCAGACCATCGCACCGGCATACGCCTACACCGCCAGCGATGGAAGTTTTACGCTCGACGCAATGCCTCCCGGCACCTACATCGTCTGCACGGGCGGCACTGACGAAAATTCCGTTGCGCAGTGCTACGACCATTCCGATCGCGGTGCCTTCGCCGACGATCAACCGTCCACGGCCGTCACGTTGAGCGACGACGAAGCCCTCGATTCGATCGATTTCGATCTGTCGCCGGGAGGCGCGCTGGGCGGCACGGTGTCCGATGGATACCTGGGCATCCCGCTTGGCAATCATCCACTGCAACTGGTTTTCTACGACGCGAACGGTGCTGCCTACGACACCCTCTCCATCACGACGGCCGAGGATGGCCGCTATGAGCTGCGCGGGATTGCAGAAGGAATTTATTACCTCGAAATCATCGATTCGAGCTACTCCTATGCCGACTATGCGCAGCTGTTCCCCGCTATCGCGTGCGTCGACAGCACCTGCCCCCCGGTGACATCCGCGCAGCCCTGGTCGCTCGCTACCGGCGCCACGCTGAGCGGCGTGAATTTCACGTTTCATCCGACGGCCACCATCAGCGGCACGATCACCGACGGTGCCAGTGGACTCCCGCTCGGCGGCATTCGCGTGCAGGCGACGGGTTGCGAAGACGACCAATGCGGCCTGCTTCCGCCGATCGCCGTGTCCGATGCGGTCACCGGCGCGTACACGCTCGACGTGCCGCAGTACCCGGCAATCCACGTCGTCACCGCCAGCAGCCGGCCGTACGTCGATCTCGCCTATCCCGATGTACCGTGCATCTACAGGCCGAGTTGCCAGACGTCCGGCCAGGATCTGCCGATCGAGGCCGGCGAGCATCTGCAAAACATCGACTTCACGATGCAGATGGGGGCTTCGATCTCGGGCCAGGTGTCGACGGCGCTTGCAGGCCCGGCACCGAATGCTCTCGTGTCGCTCTACGACGCCCGTTTCAACCTCGTCTGGAGCGGATACGCCGACGCGGATGGACGCTTCGAAAGCCCCGCATGGTTGCCTGGCAGCTACTTCGCCAGCGCGGACAACGGCTGGGGCTGCTCGTTCTATTCCGACCGTCCGTGTCCTTCCGCCGGGCAAGATCCTTCGACGGTACAGCCGACGCCGATCGCCCTTGTGCAAGGCGAAGTGCTCGGCCACATCGACTTCACGCTGCCGTCCCCGGACCCCATTTTCCAGAGTGGATTCGAAGACTGATCCACGGCAACCGTAGCCGGTTCGGTCACCGGCCTGGGAGCGCTGAATCCGCTGCCCGCTAGGCCGGCAAAACCCGAAAGATGAAACCTTTCAAGTAATCCGTTTCCGGAATCGCCGGATGCACCGGGTGATCCGGCGCCTGCTGCAGCTGGATCAAAAGCTGCGCCTGCCGATCCAGGTGGCGCACACCCTGCTGCACGCCATCGAGCAACACGGAGCGCGGCATATGGTGTGAACACGAGCACGTCACCAGGATGCCGTCCTTGGAGAGCACCTGCATGCCGAATTCGTTGAGGCGTCGATACGCGACGCGTCCCTCCGCGAAATCCTTCTTGCGCTTGATGAAGGCAGGCGGATCGAGGATCACGACATCGAAATGCTCGCGCGCCTCGCGCAACGCTTTCAGGTGATCGAACGCGTCGGCGCGCACGGCGCCGACGCGATCCGACAGGCCGTTGCGCTCCGCGTTGTGCTTGACCGCCTCGATCGCCGCGGCGGACGCATCCACGCAAACGACCTCGCTGGCTCCGGCCGCGGCGGCGCGCAGGCCCCACGCACCGAGATAGCTGAACATGTCGAGCACGCGCTTGCCCTTGACCAGGCGCGCGAGCTGGTCGCGGTTCTCGCGCTGGTCGTAGAACCAGCCGGTCTTCTGGCCGCCGACCGGATCGATGACGAAGTCGAGGCCGCCTTCGCGCGCGATCGCCTCGCCACCGTATTCGCCGTGGCCGAGATCGGCGTATTCCGGCAGCTGCTCCATCGTGCGGATCGAAGCGTCGTTCTTCCACCACAGCTGGCGCGGCTTCAGCACCTTGACGATCGCCGCGGTGACTTCGTCCTTGAGGCGTTCCATGCCGGCGGTGGTGATCTGGCCGACCAGAACATCGCCGTAGCGATCCAGCGTCAGCCCCGGCAGCGCGTCGGACTCGCCGAAGACCAGCCGATAATAAGGCTCGGCGTAGAGGCGCTCGCGCAGCGCCAGGGCGACGTTCAAGCGGTGCACGATCAGCGAACGATCGAGCGCGTGCTCCACGCCGCGCGAAACCAGTCGCGCCGCGATCAGCGAATTCGGATTCACGTAGCCGATGCCGATCGGCTTGTCGCGATGATCGACGATCGCGACGATCTCGCCCGGCTCGAACCCTGCAAGCGGCGAGCGCGCGACGTCGACTTCGTTGGAGAACACCCACAGGTGTCCGGCGCGCAGGCGCGCGTCTTCGCCTCGCTTGAGGTAGAGCGCCGGGTATTCGATTTCGTCGGTCACGTCGGGATTTCGCAGCATCGAGGCCGCGCACGGTAGCCCGAACACGCCGGCACAACAACCGCGACGTACACTGCGGGCATGCCGAACCGCCTAGCCGAAGAAACCAGCCCCTACCTGCGCCAGCACGCCGGCAATCCGGTCGACTGGTGGCCGTGGAGCGACGAGGCGCTGGCTACGGCGCGGCGCGAGAACAAGCCGATCCTGCTCTCGATCGGCTATGCCGCCTGCCACTGGTGCCACGTGATGGCGCACGAGAGTTTCGAAGACGCACAGACCGCGCGCGCGATGAATGCGCTCTACGTCAACATCAAGGTGGATCGCGAGGAGCGGCCCGACATCGACAAGGTCTACCAGCTCGCGCACCAGGCCCTGGCGCGGCGCGGCGGCGGCTGGCCGCTGACGATGTTCCTGACGCCAGGCGACCTGCTGCCGTTCTTCGCCGGCACCTATTTTCCGAAAACGCCGCGCCACAACATGCCCGCCTTCATGCAGGTGCTCGAAGGCGTGCGCCGCTGGTTCGACCAGAAGCCCGACGAAGTGCGTGCACAGAATGGCGCGCTGGCGCGTTTTCTCGCCGATCACGGCCGCAGCGACGCCCACGTCGACGTGCTCGACGGCACGCCGCTGCACACCGCGATCGAACACATCGCGGAGGGATTCGACGACGTCAACGGAGGCCGCCGCGGCGGTCCGAAGTTTCCGCACGCGAGCGAAATCGAATGGCTGCTCGCGTGCGGCCGGCGCGACGCCGCGGCAGGCGCTGCACAGGCCGGTGCGATGGCACGCCTGACGCTCTCGTGCATGGCCTCGCGCGGCCTGCGCGACCATCTCGGCGGCGGCTTCTTCCGCTACTGCGTCGACGCCGAGTGGGATATTCCGCACTTCGAGAAGATGCTCTACGACAACGCGCAGCTGCTGCCGCTGTACGCTGCTGCCAGCGTGCGCTTCGGCGAACCCGCGTTCGCCGAAGCCGCGATCGACTGCGCCGACTGGCTGACCCGCGAAATGAGCGCGCCCGGCGGCGGTTTCTGGAGCTCGCTCGACGCCGACTCCGAAGGCGAGGAAGGCCGCTACTACGTGTGGCAACGCGACGAGATCCGTGCGTTGCTCGACGAGGGCGAATTCGCGCTCGTCGAACGCCGCTTCGGCCTCGATCGGCCGCCGAATTTCGAGCAGCACGCCTGGCATCTGCGCGAAGTCGAAACGCTGGCCGAGGCGGCGAAAACGCTCGACCTGCCGGAAGCCGCCGCGCGCGAACGCTGGCAGCATGCACGCGCGAAACTGCTGGCTGCGCGCGTACATCGCATTCGCCCCGGCCTCGACGACAAGATATTGACAGCCTGGAACGCGCTGACGATCGCCGGCGCCGCGCGCGCGTTGCACGCGCTGCCCGAACTGCACACGCTGCGCGAGCACGCGGAACACGCCCTCGGTTTCCTGCACGACCGGCTCTGGCGAGACGGACGTCTATACGCCAGTCACGCGCGCGGAGAAAGCAAATTCCCCGCCTACCTCGACGATCACGCGTTCCTCCTCGACGCCGTGCTCGCCATGCTGCAGCTGCGCTGGCGCACGCAGGATCTCGACTGGGCGATCGCCCTCGCCGATACCCTGCTCGAACGCTTCGAAGACCGCCAGGGTGGCGGCTTCTACTTCACCGCGCACGATGCCGAAGCGCTGCCGCAACGGCCGAAGCCGTTCATGGACGAATCACTGCCGGCCGGCAATGGCGTCGCCGCGCGCGCCCTGCTCACGCTCGGCCACCTGCTCGGCGAAACGCGCTACCTCGACGCCGCCGAACGCACGCTGCGCGCGGCGTGGCCGACGCTGGTCGAGTATCCGCATGCGTGCTGTACGCTGCTGCTGGCGCTCGACGAGTTCCTCGATCCACGCCCGCACGTGGTCATCCGGCATCGTGGCGACGACGTTGGCCTCTGGCGCGAAACGCTCTCTGCTGCAAATCAGGCCGATATTGCGGCGTACTTCATTCCCGCCGCTGCTGAAGGCTTGCGCGGTGTGCTTGCCGCGCAAATCACGACGGCTCCGGTCACCGCGCTTCTGTGTCGAGGCGTGGTTTGTTCCGCGCCGATCACCGATCCCGCCGCACTCCAGGCCGCGCTGTCGTTCCCGGCGCCCGGCGGGCTCTCCTCGGGCGCGCGTTGACTGAAATCGGCCCGGCCAGATCAGGGCCGGATCGGACCCGCCGATGCATTCACGGGCTGGTCGATCTCAAAGGGCAATTTCGAAATCTGCATCGCGTTGAAAACAAATCCAATGCGTTTTCAACGCGTGAATCGCAGGGAAAAGCGCTTTCGATCCGTCAGAGCAACACCGGCCGATCCGGCAGTTCATCGGCATTGCGGCGACCGTCAGCCGGAAAATGCCGCATCAGGATCTGCGTGATCGCATCGACGCCGGCGAGCGCGCCGGCCTCGTAGTTGCCGGCCGAAAAGTGCTGCTGCATCAGTGTGCAGACCGCACGCCATTCGTCCTCGGCGACCTTCGCCGCGATGCCGCGGTCGGCGACGATCTCGATCGCGTGATCGGCGAGCAATACGTAGACGAGCACGCCGGTATTGTGTTCGGTGTTCCAGACACGCAAGTGCGCGAACACCTCGTGCGCACGCCGGCGTGATTCGAGCCCGCGCAGGAGCTCGGCCTGCGGCAGGCTGCCCTCGACGGCGAAGACGATCTCGCCGGAATGGCGGTGCTCGCTCGCGGCGATC
>DASWPR010000164.1:0-15135 GCA_036398455.1 Dokdonella sp. | reverse complement strand
CTGGCTGTCGATCAGGCTGATGGCCGCCATCGGCGTGGCGAACACGTGCGCGGCAATCCGCGTGATGACGTCGAAGGCCGCTTCCAGAGGCGTATCGAGGATCGAGTACGCGCGCAGGGCCGCCAGGCGATGCTCCTCGCTGGCCGCCGATGGCGGACTCACTTCGACTGACGATGACATCAACGCGTCCCTTCCCGATTGCTGTGAGCGAGCCGCGCCCAAGTTTAACCCCTCGCCAGCGTCCGCGCCGTTGTATGCCAGCCGGATGCCCGTGACGTCCTGCGGCGCTTTGCCGTACGCTTCCCCGCATGGGGGATCCAAAAACCGACGAGGAACTGATGCTCGCTTACGCCGGAGGCGACCTGCTCGCTTTCGAGATGCTCTACCGGCGCCACCGCGGCATGCTGTACCGCTTCCTGCTGCGCAACCTGCGCCAGCGCGCCGATGCCGATGAGCTGTTCCAGGAAACCTGGAGCCGGCTGATCGCAGCGCGCGAGCGCTATCGGCCGGAAGCGAAGTTCAGCACCTGGCTGCTGCAGATCGCGCACAACCTGATGATCGATCGTTTCCGCCGCCAGCGTCCGCAGGCCTCGGCCGAGGAAACCGAAACGGTGCTGCGCAATCTCGACGCGCCCGAATCCGAACAGCCCGAGCGCGCGCTGAGCGAATTCGAGCAGCGCCGCCGTTTGCAGCTTGCGCTGGAGGATCTGCCGGAGGAACAGCGCATCGCTTTCCTGCTGCGCATCGAGGGCGGTCTCGGCCTCGACGAGATCGGCGAAATCACCGGCGCCGGCCGCGAGACAGTGAAGTCCCGCCTGCGGTATGCGCTCGCGCGCATCCGCGCGAGGTTCGCGACATGAACACGCCGCGCAAGCCCGACGACGAACTCGATCGCCTGCTCGCCGATGACGGCGGCGAACTCGGCGCGCTGTACCGGCGCCTGCCGCGCATGGAGCCGCCGCGGCGACTGGATCGCAACGTGCTCGGCGAAGCGGCGCGCGCGATCCATGGCCGGCCGCCGCGCCGCCAGCGCTGGATGGTCGGGCTCGGCTCAGCCGCCGGTATCGTACTGGCAGCCGGTATCGCCTGGCATGTCGGACAGGACGCTCTGCACCAGCCGGCGTACGAGCGGGCACGCAGCGCCCCGACTTATGTGCCGGTGCAGCCGCTGGACGAATCTGCGCGGCGCAAGCGCGACAACGCACCCGCCGCGGCCGATACGATCACCGCGCAACCGGCGCCGGCGTCTGCGCCCTCACCGGCCGCGGCGGCGGAATTTCAGCATCGCCGCGCCGCGCCGTCGACCGGCAAATTGAAGAAAGAATCCGCGCCGTCGCCGCCCGCGGCCGCCGCAGCTGCTCCTCCGCCGCCGCCAGCTCCGACGCTACAAAGCGAACCGTTTCCGTCGGCTGAAAAATCCGCCGCCGCAGCCTCCGCTGGCGCCGCTGCAAATGCCGAAGCGAAGGGCGCTCTCGGCGGCTCGGCCGCGCGCGAACAGGAGTCCACGCGCAACACAGAAGCCGCCGCCTCGCTCGCCGCAAAACCCGCGCGCTCGGCCACCGGGCCGGCGCCGACGACCTCGGCCGAATTGCGTCGCGACATGCAGCTGGCGCCGGAAGACTGGCTGGCACATATCCAGCAGCTGCTGCGTCAGGGCCGCCGCCAGCAAGCCATCGAAAGCCTGCAGCTGTTCCGCCGCGCACACCCGGACTGGCAGATCTCGGACGAGTTGCGTGCGCTCAGCGATTGAGGATGCACGCATCGATGCGTCGATGACCGCCGCGCCATGAGCTCCACGCTCACGCTCGCCGCCGAGGCGCACCTGCAGCAGGACATCAAGAAGAGCCGCTTCCTCGCGCAGGCCGGCAGCGTCGATGAGGTGGATGCCGCGCTTGCGTTCGTCGCGCGCGTCAGCAGCCGCGAGGCGACGCACAATTGCTGGGCCTACAAGATCGGCGCGAGCTATCGGTTCAACGACGATGGCGAACCGGGCGGCAGCGCCGGGCGGCCGATCCTCGCGGCGATCGAGGGCCAGGGACTCGATCACGTGGTCGTGGTCGTGACGCGCTGGTTCGGCGGCGTCAAGCTCGGCGTCGGCGGCCTCGTGCGTGCGTACGGCGGCTGCGCGGCCGAATGTCTGCGGCGCGCGCCGAAGCGCACCCGGATCGAGCGACGCCGTCTGCGCGTGCGCTGCGATTTCGCCGCCGCGGCCGCGCTGCACGCGCGTCTGCGCGACTTCGAGGCGATCAAGCACGCCGAGCGCGCCGACGCAGACGGCGTCGAGTTCGAGCTCGACGTGCCGGACGAACACGCGGCCGCGCTGGCCGCATTCCTGCGCGATCTCACACGCGGTCGCGCGGTGATCGACTCGCCCGCTTGATTCGCCCGCTTGAACCGGGCGCGCCTGCCCGCACCTGTTTCCCTACCCCTGCCCGCCTCGCGCCGATGACCGACAAGACTGCCGAATCCCCGCGACGCCTGCGTTCGCTCGCCCGCCTGCTCCCCTTCCTGCGTTCGTACCGCAGCCTGATCGCGGGCTGGCTCGGTTTTCTCGCGCTGTCCTCGGCGGCGACGCTGACCCTGCCGCAAGCCGTGCGCGTGATGATCGACCACGGCTTCACACCGGCGAATGCCGCCGCGATCAACACGAGCTTCCTCGGTCTGTTCGTCGTCGCCGCCGTGCTCGCGGTCGCCACGGCCGGGCGCTATTTCTGCGTCGCCCTGCTCGGCGAACGCGTCGCCGCCGACTTGCGCCGAAGCCTCTACGATCACCTGCTGACACTCGACCAGGCATTCTACGAACGCACCCGCACCGGCGAACTCGTGTCGCGCCTGGCGGCCGATACCGAGCTGGTGCAGACCGTGGTCGGCTCGACCTTGTCCGTCGCGCTGCGCAGCGTCGTCATGCTGATCGGCGCCTCGGCGTCGATGATCTTCACCAGCCCGCGCCTGGCCGGCTTCACCGCGCTGGTGATTCCGGCGGTGATCCTGCCGATCGTCATCTTCGGCCGCCGCGTGTCCAAGCTCTCGCGCGAAAGCCAGGACCGCATCGCCGATGCCTCGGCGACCGCCAGCGAAGCCTTGAACGCCGTGCATACGGTGCAGGCCTACACGCGCGAGCCGGAAGAATCCAAGCGCTACGCCGGCGCTGTCGCACGTGCGCTCGCGACCGCCAGGAAGCGCATCGCGACCACCGGCACCCTCACCGCGCTGGTCATCCTGCTCACCTTCGGCGCGATCACGCTGGTGCTCTGGGCCGGCGCGCAGGCGGTCATCGCCGGCAGCATGGCGGTCGGCGTGCTCAGCCAGTTCGTGCTGTATGCGGTGCTCGCGGCCGGCTCCGTCGGGGCACTCACCGAAGTGTGGGGGGAAGTGCTGCGCGCGGCCGGTGCACTCGGGCGCATCGGCGAACTGCTCGATACGCGCGCCGAGATCCACTCGCCGGCCGGGGCGACGACGCTGGCGCAGCCGGTGCGCGGCGCGATCCGCTTCGAGGAGGTCGAGTTCCGCTATCCGTCGCGGCCGGACCGCGCCGCGCTGCATGACTTTTCACTCGCCGTCGAACCCGGCCAGACCGTCGCGCTGGTCGGTCCCTCCGGCGCCGGAAAAAGTACCGTTTTCCAGTTGTTGCTGCGCTTCCACGATCCGCTGTCCGGGCGCATCACGCTGGATGGCGTCGACCTGCGTGCGCTTGCCGTGCCCGACTTGCGCGGCGCCTTTGCGCTGGTGCCGCAGGACCCGGTCCTGTTCGGCGCCAGTGCGGCCGACAACATCGGCTTCGGTCGCACCGGCGCGAGCATCGATCAGGTGATCGACGCCGCGCGCGCGGCCGAAGCGCACGAATTCCTCGACGCGCTGCCGGAGAACTACCAGACCTACCTCGGCGAGCGCGGCGTACGCCTGTCTGGCGGCCAGCAGCAGCGTGTCGCGATCGCGCGCGCGTTGCTGCGCGACGCGCCGATCCTGCTGCTCGACGAGGCGACCTCGAGCCTGGACGCGCAATCCGAGCACCTGGTGCAGCACGCGCTGGAACGCCTGATGCACGGACGCACGACCCTGGTCATCGCGCATCGCCTGGCGACCGTGCAGCGCGCGGATCGCATCGTCGTGATGGACGGCGGCCGCATCGTCGCGCAGGGGACGCATGCCGAACTCGTGCGTGCAGACGGCCTCTACGCCGAACTCGCGCGGTTGCAGTTCGCGGCTTAGGCCGTTCTTGCCGGAGGCGCAGTGCTCGGCGCCGGGGGCCGGATTGCGCAAAAAAAAAGCCCCGCCAGAGCGGGGCTTTTCAAGCATGACCGATCCGAACTACTTGACCGGTTGCACGCCCGACGCCTGCGAGCCTTTCGGGCCCTGGACGATTTCGAAGTTCACGCGCTGCCCTTGCTGCAGCGTGCGGAATCCCTGTGAACTGATCGCCGAATAGTGCACGAAGACGTCCTCCCCGCCTTCCTCCGGCGCGATGAAACCAAACCCCTTTGCATCATTGAACCACTTCACTGTACCGGTAAGCATCGATGAAGCCCCTTGGCTGTCTGGACTGGTGCGACGCCTTCATCGGGTATCGAAGCCCGCGAGCATGGCTGCGCCACACGCTTCGAGTATAACAATTGCTTAACGGGACAAATCAAGTCGCAGCGCGCAAGAAAACGGCGCGCTGACGCGCTCTCAGGGGTCTGCCCGGGCGTCAGCCGGCGAGCACGGCGGCGATGATCGACGGCACGTTCGCAGTCACCGCTTCGAGGTTGGCAAAGATCTCCGGCAGGCTGATCTCGACTTCGTCGCCGCAACCGGCGGCCCAGTTCGCGACGATCGCGAGGCAGGCGTAGTCGAGTTCCAGTTCGCGCGCGAGCGCCGCCTCCGGCATGCCGGTCATGCCGACGAGGTCGCAGCCGTCGCGGCGCAGACGCGCGATCTCGGCGCGCGTTTCCAGACGCGGTCCTTGGGTGGCGCCGTAGCAGCCGCCGTCGACGGCCGCGATGCCGGCACGCCGGGCAGCCAGCAGCAGTTGCGTGCGCAGGCCGGCCGAATACGGTTCGCTGAAATCGATATGTTTGACTTGCGCACCGGCGACGTCGCAGAAGCTGGTCAGGCGGCCGTGCGTGTAGTCGATGAGCTGGTCCGGCACGGCGAGCACGCGCGGCCCCATGTCGTCGCGGATGCCGCCGACTGCGTTGACGCCGATGACGCGGCGCGCGCCGATATGCTGCAGGGCCCACAGGTTCGCGCGATAGTTCACCCGATGCGGCGGAATCGTGTGCGACTCGCCGTGGCGCGCGAGAAAGCCGACGCGGTGCGTGCCGACGCGTCCGACCACGACCGCATCGGACGGATGTCCGTAGGGCGTGTCCACCGCGTGGCGCTCAACGTCTTCGAGGCCGGGAAAACGGTACAGGCCGGTGCCGCCGATGACGGCCAGATCGATCGCTTCGCTCATGCATCCACCGCGTAGATGGCCGGCAGGTTGCGGCCTTGTTCGTGATAGTCCATGCCGTAGCCGAAGACGTAGCGGTCCGGCACTTCGACACCGACGAAGTCCGCGCGCAGCCCCTCGACGGTGCGGCCATGGCGCTTCTCGCACAACACTGCCAGCAGCACGCGCGCGGCACCCTGTTCGAGGCAATACTGGCGAATCGCCTGCAAGGTATGGCCTTCGTCGAGGATGTCGTCGACCAGCAGCACGGTGGCGCCGGCGAATGCGATCGCCGGCCGCTTGATCCAGGTCAGTTCGCCGCCGCGCGTGGCGCCGCGGTAGCGCGTCGCGTGAACGTAGTCGAACGTCAGCGGCGTCGCGATCGCCGGCGCGAGCTGGCCGGCGAAGAGAAGCGCCCCTTGCATCACGGTGAGGAAGATCGCCGGATGACCGTCGAGCAGTGCATCGATTTCGGCGCCGATGCGCACGATCGCCGCGCTCAGCGCCGCGTGATCGTGGATGCGCTCGGCACTGGCGAGTGCGGTGGAGAGTTTCGGTGTCGTCATGCGTCAGGCCTGTAGATTCGAGGAGTCCAGTGCGGTCACGCGCGCAATGAATGCATCGCGCTGCGGATTGGTCGTCAGTGCGTCCCAGGTCTGCGCGACGGCGCCCTGCAGCAGGACGAGCTGCTCCGGCTCGCATGGCGGCGCGTGTGCGCTGGCCGCAATGGCCTCGCCGACAATGCTCGGATTGCACGCCAGCAGCAGGTCGCAGCCGGCGAGCAGATGCGCCTGGATGCGCGCACCGATGCCGCCGATCGATTCCGCCGCCGCCATGCCGATGTCGTCGCCGATGACCACGCCGCGGAAGCCGAACTCTGCGCGCAGGATGTCCTGGATCCAGATGCGCGAATAGCCCGCTGCGCGCGCGTCGACCGCCGGATACGTCACGTGCGCCATCATCACCGCCTCGGCGCCCGCGGCAACCGCGTCGGCGAACGGCAGCAGGTCGGTCGCGCGCAGTTCGTCGAGCGAACGCGGATCGATCGCTGCGTCGAAATGCGTATCTTCGACGACCGAGCCGTGCCCCGGAAAATGCTTGATGGTCGCTGCCATGCCGGCCAGGCGCATGCCGCGCAGGTAGGCCTGCACCAGCTCGGAAACGACTTGCGGATCGGCCGAGAACGCGCGCTCGCCGATCGCACGGTTGCCCCGCGCAAGGTCGGTCACCGGTGCGAAACTCAGGTCGATGCCGATCGAACGCATTTCGCTGGCCATCAGCCATGCGTGTTCTTCCGCGCGCGCGATCGCGCTGCGCGGATCGCGTGCATGCAGCTCGCCGATGCGCAGCAGCGGCGGCAGACGCGTGAAGCCGGCGCGGAAGCGCTGCACGGGGCCGCCTTCCTGATCGACGCAGAGCAGGAACGGCTCCGGCCGCTCGTTGCGAATGTCGTCGATCAGCGCGGTGACCTGGTCGCGGCTCTCGAAATTGCGCGTGAACAGGATCACGCCGCTCACTTGCGGCGACGCGAGCCACGCGCGGTCGGCGTCGCTCAGGGTTTTTCCGGGGAGACCAATAATCAGCATGCCGTCAGTATGTGTCCGTCGCCCGCCATTGTCGCGTCAGGATGCGTCGTCCGCGTTGCGCTCCGCCGCACTCCAGCGCGAATACGGATGCGTGGCGAGACGCAGATTGTAGTAGCGCACGAGCGCGCTGACTTCACGCCCGAGCCAGGCCGGCCGCGGGAAGCGCGCGTCGACGTGGTCGAGTTCGAGCTCCGCCACGATGAGGCCGGCATTGTCGCCGGCGAACTCGTCGACTTCGAACAGATGCCCGTCGACATCGACGTAGTGGCGGCGCTTCTCGACGACGTCGCCGGCCAAGGTCGCCAGCATGCGCTCGGCATCGGGCAGCGGAATCGCGTACTCGTATTCGTCGCGCGCGATCCCGGGCGTCGCCGACTTGATGTTGAGGAAGGCCTGTTCGCCGGCAACGCGCACGCGCACCGAGCAGCGCGCGGCCGGCGGCCCGGCCAGATAGCCCTGCACCATCGCCTCGCTGCGCGAAACCTGGCTGCGCCAGGCACCGCCGACGACGAGAAACTTGCGTTCTATCTCGATGCCCATGCGGACTCTTTGACTAAAGATTGAAACACGAAGGATACGAAGGACACGAAGAAAGCAAACACGTCGGAACAAGGCGGCTCGAATCTTCCTCTTCCATGTTCTTCGCGTTGAAGGCTTTCTGCCCTCGCTCAGCCGCGTTCGAACAGCGCGATCGATTCGACATGCGCGGTATGCGGAAACATGTCCATGACGCCTGCCGCGGCCAGGGTGAAGCCGTGCTGCTCGACCAGCGTACCGGCGTCGCGCGCCAGCGACCCGGGATGGCACGACACGTAGACGATGCGCTGCGTGTCCTTGCGCGGCAGATACTCGAGCACGGCCGCGGCGCCGGAGCGCGGTGGATCGAGCAGCAGCTTGTCGTAGTGGCGCGTTGCCCATGGTGCCGAGCGTTGATCGGCGGCGAGGTCGGCGGCGAAGAACTCGGCGTTGCCGATGCCGTTGCTGGCGGCGTTCTCGCGCGAGCGCGCGACGAGGCCGGCCTCTCCTTCGACGCCGACCACACGGGCGACCCTGCGTGCGATCGGCAGCGTGAAGTTGCCGAGTCCGCAGAACAGATCGAGCACGCTGTCGCCGGGTTGCGGATCGAGCAGATCGATGGCGTGCGCGATCATGCGCCGGTTCATGCCGGCATTGACCTGGATGAAATCGAGCGGGCGGAAGGCGATCTCGATATCCGATGCCGGAATGCGGAACGACAGCGGCACCACCTCGGGCCACAGCGGCGTCACGCTGTCCGGACCACCGGGCTGCAGCAGGATCGCCAGCGCATGCTGCTGGCCGAACGCGATCAGCGCGGCGCGATCCTGCTCGGACAGCGGCTGCAGGTTGCGGAAGGTCAACGCGGTGGCGTCGTCGCCGGCGGCGATCTCGATCTGCGCGATCTGCGCTTTCGCATCGAGCGCGCCGACCAGCTCGCCGAGCGCCGCGAGACGCTCGCCGACCTGCGGCAGCAAGGTGTGGCAGATCGACAGATCGGCGACGAAGCGCGGATTGTCTTCGCGAAAACCGACCAGCGCCTTGTTCTTCTTTTCGACCCACTTGACCGACAGGCGGCCCTTGCGGCGATAGCCCCAGGGTTCGTCGCTGAGCGGATCGAGCCAGCGCACCGGCTCGACCTTGCCGATGCGCTCGAAATTCTCGGCCAGCACGCGCTGCTTGGCGGCGATCTGCGCGGCCGGCGGCAGGTGCTGCAAGGTGCAGCCGCTGCACGTTCCGAAATGAACGCAGCGCGGTTCGATGCGCTCGGGCGAGCGCGTCAGCAGTTCTTCGACTTTCGCCTCGTCGAAATTGCGGCTGCGCTTGGTATAGCGGATGCGCGCGCGCTCGCCCGGCAGGGCGCCGGCGACGAAGACGGCTTTGCCGTCGATGCGCGCGACGCCGCGGCCGTCATGGCTGAGATCGGTGATGTCGACTTCGGGTGTCTGCATGATCTGGAAATGAAGCGCCGACCCCGACAGAGGTGGGCGCGAGGACGAGCGGGAAAACGAGCAGTCCGGCGCAGGCAATCGCAGGTCAGCGCTGGTCCATGACCGGTGCGGGAAGAAGGTTTCCTGCAGTCACTTCTGCTTCCACGCACCGCCGGCATCCTGATAATACCAGCCCGGCTTCGCCTGCTGGACCCATTGCTTGGCGAAGCTGGCACGGATCTGCGTCTCCCACTCGGCGTGGCCGTTGGCGATCGCGATCTCGCGGTAGACCGCCTGGCGATCGCGATTCTCATCCGCAACCGCGGCATTCAGCGCGGCACGCTCGGGCAATGGCACGTTCGCCGCATCGCGCACGGCGACCAGGCCATCCTTGCCGAAGCCGACCGCGCCATTGGCGAAATATTGGATCAGACTGCCGGCGAAGCGCTGCTGCATGCGCGCCTGGATCGCCTGGATCTGCGGCGTCTGGATGTTGATGTTCGCCGTCTGCGCGGTGGCGCTGGGAATCACGAAATCGAGCAGCATCGCTCCGGGTGATTTGCCCGGCGGCGGCTGGGCTGCAGGCGCACCCTGGGCAGGTTCGCCGAGCACCTTGTCGATGAACTGTTCGGCCGCCTTGTCCGCCGCCGCCTCGGGGAAGTACACATTGATCGTGACGCAGGCGACCGGCAGTGCGAGCGCGGTGGCGAGGGCGGCCCAGGCGATGAACTTGCGCATAGTGTTCTCCATGAGTGTCTACTTGATGATCGGGCCCTGGCCTTGCATCGACTCGCGCAGCCGTCGCACGACGGTCGGCCAGTCGACGCGGCGGCGGTGGCCGACGATGCGGATGCGCGGCACGCCCGAGCCATCGACGATAGTGTAGCCGTCCGCGTCCGCGACGTTCGCCGCCTGCGTGGGCAGCGGATCGATGCCGCTCATGAGGCAGACCTCGTCGATCAGGCGGCAGCGGATGCCGAGCGCGCGATAGCCGAAGGTATCGAAGATCTGCAGGGCCATCGTCTGCAGATTGGCCGACAAGCCGCCTCCGCCGCCGATCGACGTGATGTCGTTGACCGCCTTGTAGCTCATCCGCCCACCGCCTCGGGTGCGCAGCCAGGCGTCGAGCGCGACCGGGCTCCAGTCGACCAGGCGCAAGCCGCCGATGGTGCCGTCCAGGCGGCCGCTCATGCCGCCGAGCGAGAACGCACTGGTCAGCTGTTCGAGGTCGAAGTTCTCGAAATGGATGTCCGCGCCGAGCGACGGCGCGACGCCGAAGGGTCGCTCCAGCGTGAGCCCGCTGACGCCGAGATGGCCGTCGAATACATACAGGTCGAGGCCGCCGTGCAGTTCGATGCTGTCGCCGGCGAATTCGACTTCCGGAATGCCGCCGGAGAGACTGCCGGGAAACTTCGGCCAGCCCAGCACCGCCGAGATCTGCGGCATGTCGAGACCGACCAGGGCGAACGAACCGGCATAGCGGTCCCCGCGCGGCGAACGCGGCTGCAGGCTGAGTTTCTCCAGCCGAACCTGGCCGCCGAGCACGCCGACGGACAACGGCTGCGCCAGCACGATGGCCCCGCTGCGCGCCTCCAGCGCGGCACGCGCGCCGCCGAGCGGAATGCGGAACAGCTCGATCGACTGCCAGCCGAGCGTCGTCGCCGGCGTATCGCGGTGGAATTCCCAATCGACGCCGCCGTCGATGCCGGCGAACGCGAAACGACCGCCGCCATCACGCAGATCGACCGCCTTGGCATCGAAGGCAAACCGCTGCAGGCCGTCGCGATCGAATTTCAGCGCAGCGGAGACCTCGCCGCTGCCGCTCATCTGCGCATAGCCCTTCGAGGCAAGCCAGCTGCGCGCATAGCGTTCGATCGCCGGACCCAGGCGTGCCTTGCGCAACTCGACTTGCAGCGCGTGCACCGGGCTGGCCTCGGCTGGAGCGATCTCGCCGCTCGCATGGAACGCGAGCGCATCGGCGTCGTCCCAGTCGAACGCGTGGATCTGCACCTGCGTGCCGGTATAGGTCGCATCGAGCGTCGTGCGCACCGGTGTCGGCGGCAGTTTCACGTACAGCGGTCCGGCCAGCGCCTCGCCGCCGCTCAGACTCGCGCTCAATTCGATTCGCAGCGCCGCGTCGCCGCCGGAAACATGCATGTTGCCGTCCGCCTTGATCCGCGCCGCCGCGATGGTGCCGTCCGCGCTGTCGTAGCCGAGGCCGCTGAGCGCGAAGCCGCTGCGCAAGCGCTCGCCTTCGGTCGCCAGCGGACGCAGCACGGTCTGCGTGAGCGTGAGTTCGCCGCCCAGCAGGCGGCTGCGCAGGTGGCCTTGCAGATGCATTTCGCCGTCGCGCGATTGCCAGTCCGAAGAGATCGCAGGTACCGCATAGCCATCGAACCGTGCGGATTTCCAGGCGAATGCGCGCGCCGGCCGCACACCGCTCCGAGCCCAGTCGACGCCGCCGCGAATGCCGCTCACCGCAAAGTGGCCCGCCGTGGCATCGAATGCGGTCGTCGCCAGCGTCAGCTGCTGCACGCCGCTTTCGTCGATCGAGCATTCGCCGCTCAGCTCGCCCTTCAGCGCCAGCGCGCCGAGACCTTGCGCTGCCAGCACGCTCTTGGCGTAGCGCTGCGTCGCGATCGGAAAGACGGCGCGCTCGATGCGCAGATCGAGCGCACGCAGCGGCGCCAGCGCGGCAGGATCGAACTGGCCGCTGGCTTCCAGCACCAGCGCTTCGGCGTCGCGCCAGGCGAAGCGCGCGATATCCCAGCGTCCATTCGCATGCGCGACCAGATCGAGATTCGCCTCGATCGGCGTCTGCGGCAACACAACGCTGGCCACGCCGGCGTGCAGCGTGCCGCCGGACAACGTCGTCGAGGCAATCAGGCGCGTGTCGCCGCCGCCCGGTTCGCTATCGAGCGTGCCCTCCGCAACGAGGCCATCGCCGGAGATCACGCCATCGCGCGTGTTGAAGGCAAGTTCGTCGAGCCGGTATGCGGCCTCGATGCGCCCGTCGCCATGCAGCTTCGCGCCCCCATCGAACACGCCTCGGCGCAGCTCGCCGCCTTTCCACGCCTGGGCGAGCGGCGCCGCCAGCCAGTCGGCGGGCACGCGCCGCAGCGCAGCGACGATCGGTTCGGCGGCGGCGAATGGCAGCGTCAATCCGATGCTGCTGCCGTCGCGCGTCAGGCTCAGCTCGGTCTGGCGACTGTCGATCCGCACGCCGAGTTCGGCGCTCTTGTCCGTGCCGCCATTGGCGAGGTGGACCGGCCCATGGCAACTGCGAGTACCGTCGTCCTCGCGCAGCAGCGGGCAGCTCCAGCCCAGGCGGCCGGCAAGCGCGAGCTTGGGCACGGCGATGTCATCGGCGTCGAGGTGCAGCGTAGCGCTGCCGTTGGCGTGCTCGGTGACCGCGATCTGCAGGTTCCGCACGTTCGCCTGCGCCGATTCGATGCGCGTCGCGCTCGCGCGCAGCGTGCGTGCCTCGGCCGCGCCGGCGCCGGCCAGCCAGACCCCTGCAACAAAGCTCAACAACCCCAGCGTTGACGGCATTCGCATCGGCCGCCATTCTGCCAGTCATCGCCACGACTTGCCGACCGTGACCGCTCCACGCATCCTGATCGCCGACGACAATCCCCTGACGCTGCGCTTCTTCGTCGAGGCGCTGGCGATCCTGGGCATCGACGGCACCGGTGTCGCGGACGGCCGCATCGCGATCGAGCATGCGCGCGAAAACGCGTTCGACCTGCTGTTGTTCGACGCGCGCATGCCGGGGGGCGGCGGTGCGGCGGCGCTCGCGCATATCCGCACACACACCGGGCCGTGCGCAGGCACGGTCGCGCTCGCGACCAGCGCCGACGACGACGCATCGGCACACGCGGTGCTGCTCTGTGCAGGTTTCGTCGAGGTGCTGGTCAAGCCGGTAGGCCTGCAGGCGCTGCGCCGCGTGCTTGCACGGTATCTGCCCGCGAGTGCGGAACCCGGCCATGTGCCGCTGGATGATCGCCAGGCACTCAGCGCTGCCGGCGGCGATGCGTCGATCGTCGCGGCGCTGCGCGGCCTGCTTGCCGCGGAACTCGACGCGCTGCCAGCCGAACTGGCCGCATACGCCCAACGGCAGGATGCGCACGCGCTGCACGATCGCCTGCATCGGCTGGATGCTTCCGCCGGCTTCTGCGGCGCGCCCGCGTTGCTGCATGCCGGGGCCGTCCTGCGCGCGGCCCTGGACACATCGGCATGGCCCGACGCGGCGATTACAGACTTCCTCAGCGTCTGCGCGCAGGTGCGTGCGCAACTGGTTGCCTAGGCGGTGGCGTTCTGTCCCGACGGACGCGCCGACAGTGACCACGCCTGCAACTCGCCGCCGAGCAGATGGCGCACGACCGCGCGGATCAAGCGGCGCAGCTGCACGAGCTGCTGCGGAGAGGGCGGCTCGTCGCGCTCCAGCGCGAGCAATGCGGCGCCCTGCACGAGTGGACGGCCCGATCCGTTGTGCCATGCACCGGCACCCGACTCCGGATCGTAGCCATAGTCGGCATCCGCTTCGATCGGCGTGCCGTCGGCCGCATGCGTCAACGCAAGCGCGTAGCCGAGATCGGCAAGGAAGTCGCGTTCGAAGCGGCGCAGCGTCCATGCCATGTCGCCGGCATCGGCCAGACGTGCGAGGCATTGCGCGTAGGCGACGAAGGCATCCGGGTGCGGATCGTTGCGTCCGCTGAGACGCTGCACCAGTTCATTGACATACATCGCCGCAAACAGACCATCGCCGGACAATGCAAGGGGCGCGCTCGCCGCATCCGCGCTGGCCAGCGCGCCGAGTTCGCCACGAGCGACCCAGCTCAACAGCAGCGGCTGCAACGGCTGCAGCACGCCGCGCGGCAGGCGGCTGCGCTCGCGCCGCACGCCGCGTGCGACGAGGCCGACCCGCCCGTGATCACGCGTGAAGGCATCGAGCAGCAGCGAGGTTTCGCGATACGGCCGCGCGTGCAGGATGAAGGCAGGTTGCTGGTCGATATGCATGCGCTTGGCGAGTGCCGACGGGAACGAGAAGCGCCCTGCCCTTCACTACGGCCTTCGAGGGGGCTGCGCGTACTAGTCGGAATAGCCGAACTGCTTCAATGCGGCCACATCGTCGCTCCAGGATTCGCGCACGCGTACCCACAATTCGAGGAAGACGTGGCGGCCGAAGACCTGTTCGATCGCACGGCGCGCGGCGCTGCCGATTTTCTTCAGCTGTGCACCGCCGGCACCGATGACGATGCCCTTCTGCCCATCGCGCTCGACCCAGATCACCGCGCCGATACGCGTGATGTCGGCGCTCTCTTCGAAGCGTTCGATTTCGACGGCAATCGCGTAGGGCAGTTCGGCGGCCAACTGCAGCATCAATTGCTCGCGGATCAGCTCGGCGGCAAGAAAGCGCTCGCTGCGGTCGGTGAATTCGTCCTCGGCGTACTCAGAAGCCCCTTCGGGCAGCCGCGCGACCAGATCGTCGAGCAGTGCCGGCACGCTGTCGCCCCGCCTCGCCACGATGAAGTGCACGCCCGCATAGCTGCGTTCCCGCGTGACCTCGGCCGCGAACGGCAGCAGCGCCTTCTTGTCGGCCTGCTTGTCGACCTTGTTCACCACGAGCAGGCACGGCGCAGCCTGTCCGGCCACGAGCTGCCAGACGTCTTCGTCCTCGCCCTGCCAGCGCATGCCGTCGATCACGTGCACGAGCACGTCGGCCTCGTCCGGCACCTGGCGTGCGACGCGATTGAGCTGGCGATTCAAGCCGCGCTTGCCTCCTTGATGGAGACCTGGCGTATCGATGAAGGCGACCTGGGCGTCATCGCGCGTGGCGATGCCGAGGATGCGATGACGCGTGGTCTGCGGTTTCGGCGTGACGATGCTCAGCCGCGTACCGATCAGCGCGTTCATCAGCGTCGATTTGCCGACGTTCGGGCGTCCGATCAAGGCGATGCGCCCGAATCGATGGGCGGCTTCAGATTTGATCATCGAATTTCCGTTGCACATCCAGGAGTACGCGTTCGGCAGCGGCCTGCTCTGCCGCCCGGCGGCTGGTGGCGCTGCCCTGGGCGCAGACGCCGAGTTCATCCACGCGGCAAGCCACCTCGAAGACGCGCGCATGATCTTCGCCGCTCGCGCCGACGAGCTCGTAGAGCGGCAACGCATGATTGCGCCCTTGCAACAG
>DASWPR010000163.1:0-7607 GCA_036398455.1 Dokdonella sp. | reverse complement strand
ACCGCGTGCTGATGCAGGCGGTCGCGCGCGTCGTGCTGACCGACGAAAACGGCTCGCTGGTCGAGCAGCTGCGCGCGCGCGAAGTCGCCGAAACCACGATCCCGCGTCTGCTGCCGACCCGCAAGGCCGAAGCCGGACCTCTGCAGAACATCGCGCTGCCGCCGCGCACATTGAACAACGGCATCGGCGGCTTCTCGCGCGACAGCCGCGAATACGTGATCGCGACCGACGCCAGCCAGCGCACGCCGCTGCCGTGGATCAACGTGATCGCCAACCCGGATTTCGGCTGCATCGTTTCCGAAAGCGGCGCCGGCTACACCTGGTTCGAGAACGCGCACGAATACCGTCTCACGCCGTGGAGCGACGACCCGGTCGGCGATCCGAACACCGAAGCGTTCTACATCCGCGACGACGAGAGCGGCCGCTTCTGGTCACCCACGCCGGCGCCGGCGCCGGGCGGCGCGCGCTACATCTCCCGCCATGGTTTCGGCTACAGCATCTTCGAAACGATCGAGGAAGGCATCGCGAGCGAACTGCGCATCCATGTCGATCCGCAGGCGCCGGTCAAATTCTTCGTGCTGCGCCTGCGCAACGACTCCGGCCGCCCGCGCAAGCTGTCGGCGACCGGCTACGTGGAGTGGGTGCTTGGCGACCTGACCTCGAAGACCGCGATGCACGTGGTAACCGAACTCGACGCCAGCGGCGCGCTGTTCGCGCGCAATGCGTACAACTCCGAATTCGCCGACATGGTCGCCTTCTTCGATGTCGACGATGCGCAGCGCACCTTGTCCGGCGACCGCAGCGAGTTCATCGGCCGCAACTGCACCCTGCGGCATCCGGCGGCGATGGGACGGACCTCGCTGAGCGGTCGCGTCGGCGCACGGCTGGATCCGTGCGGCGCGATCCAGATTCCGCTGGAGCTCGCCGATGGCGAATCGCGCACGCTGATCTTCCGCCTCGGCGCCGGCCGCGATCGTGCCGAGGCGAGCGATCTGGTGCGGCGCTTCCGCCGCTCCGGCAGCGCACGGGCGACGTTCGAAGCAACCGGCGCACGCTGGGCAGCGCTGCTCGGCGCGGTCGTCGTCGAGACCCCCGATCGTGCGCTCAATGCGCTGGCCAACGGCTGGCTGCTGTATCAGGTGATCGCCTGCCGCATGTGGGCGCGCAGTGGTTTCTACCAGTCCGGCGGCGCCTGGGGTTTTCGCGATCAGCTGCAGGATGCGATGGCGCTCGTGCACGCGGCGCCCGAGCTGCTGCGTGCGCAACTGGTGCTGTGCGCCTCGCGCCAGTTCCGCGAAGGCGACGTGCAGCATTGGTGGCATCCGCCCGGCGGCCGCGGCGTGCGCACCCTGTGCTCGGACGACTACCTGTGGCTGCCGGTCGCGACCGAGCGCTACCTGCGCGCGAGCGGCGACTGGGCCGTGCTCGACGAACGCGCCGAATTCCTCGACGGCCGCCTGCTCAACCCGGGCGAGGAGTCGTACTACGACCTGCCGCTGCGCTCGGGCGAATACGCCGACCTCTACGAGCACTGCAAGCGTGCGATCGAGCATGGCCTGCGCATGGGCGTGCATGGCCTGCCGCTGATCGGCGCCGGCGACTGGAACGACGGCATGAACAATGTCGGACGCGAAGGCCGCGGCGAAAGCGTCTGGCTCGGCTTCTTCCTGTACCAGGCGCTGGTCAACTTCGTCGACATCGCCGAACGCCGCGGCGATGCGAAGTTCGCGCAGCGCTGCCGCGACCAGGCCGCGATGCTGAAGACCAACCTGCACGACCATGGCTGGGACGGCGAGTGGTATCGCCGCGCCTACTTCGACGACGGCACGCCGCTCGGCACCGCGAGCGCCGCCGAATGCAGGATCGACTCGATCGCGCAGAGCTGGTCGGTGCTGTCCGGCGGCGGCGACCCGGCGCGCAGCGAGCAGGCGCTCGATGCACTCGACCGTCATCTGGTGCGAGCCAACGACGGCCTGATCCAGCTGCTCGACCCGCCCTTCGACAAGTCGCCGGTCGATCCGGGCTACATCCGCGGCTACGTGCCCGGCGTGCGCGAGAACGGCGGCCAGTACACGCACGCGGCCGTGTGGGCGGTGATGGCATTCGCCGAGGCCGGCCGCGTCGAACGCGCCTGGCAGCTGTTCGACATGATCAATCCGGTTCGCCACGGCCTGTCGGAAGCGGCCATCGGCAAGTACAAGGTCGAGCCCTACGTCGCCGCCGCCGACATCCTCGCCGTCTCGCCGCACACCGGCCGCGGCGGCTGGACCTGGTACACCGGCTCGGCCGGCTGGATGTATCGCCTGATCATCGAATCGCTGCTCGGCGTGCGCCGCGACGGCGAAGCACTGACGTTCGCCCCGCACCTGCCGCAGGCGTGGCCCTCGCTGACCATGCAGTACCGCTTCGGCGCGACGGTCTACGAGATCGCGATGCGGCGCGATGCCGCAGCCGGCACGATGCGCGTTCTGCTCGACGACATCGAGCAGGCGAACTCGCGCGTGCCGCTGGACAAGAACGGCGGCACGCACTGGATCGAGGTGGTGCTGCCGCCCGGCGCAGCGGATCGCGAAGGCGCTTTTGCAGCGGCAGCCCCGGCCGGCGATGCCGATGCGGCGGAATGAAGACCCGCGGGCGCGACGGCGCTCGCTGCGCATAACGGCAGTCTGTCGTCCTGGTTGACCGGCGCTTTCCCATCCGTGCGCCCAGCCGCTCATGCAGCGAGTATCGGCGGAATTCCAGCCGACGAGCGCGTTGCTGCCGTCCTCACCTGAACGCGGCCGAGCGGTGCGATGCTCGCGGATTGGCCGTCATCGACGCCACGCGATATATTGCAATCAACCTATCGCCGCCGGCGACAGCGTGGCCGTTCGAAGTATCCAGCGATGACCTGGTCTGATTGCGCAAGCGCAGAGTCCGGCGATGAGTTCGCCTGAACGCTACCGGCCGCGATATCGGTTCGGCGAGTTCGCGCTCGATCCGGCCAAGCGCGAGTTGCGCCAGGCCGACCGGCTGCTGGCGCTCTCGCCGAAAGTATTCGATTGCATCGCCTACCTGCTCGCTCACCGTGACCGCGCGGTCGGCCAGGACGAACTGGCCGCGACCGTCTGGGGCCGCGCCGACGTCACCGACGCGCAGCTGCGCCAGCTCGTGCGCAAGGCCCGCCGCATCGTCGGCGGTGACGGCGATCAGCAGGCGGTCATTCATACGATTGCGCATTTCGGCTTTCGCTGGGTGGCCGAAACCGCGGAAGAAGACGCGGCAATTCCGCCGCCGCACAACGAAAACGGGAACTTCGCAGAATTGCCGGCGGCGATTGCGCCAGTCGGAACGCACCGCGTCCGCGCAGGCTGGCGCGTCGCGGCCTACGCGTGCGCGGCGCTGGCGATCGCCGCGCTCGGCATCGGCGCGCTGGCCTGGACCGGCAGCCGCAACCGGAACGCGGATGTCGCGCCTGCCGCGACCTCGTCCGCTGCGATCGGTGTCCTCCCGGCCGAGGTCGAAGCCGGAACGGACGCCAATGCGACCTGGATGCGCCTCGGCTTGATGGACTTCGTCGCCGGCCGCCTGCGCAAGGCTTCCGTACCCGTGGTGGCAAGTTCGGACATCGTTGCCCTGAGCCACGGCGACATCCCCGCCGATGACCTGGCCGCCCGCGTGCGCAGCGCCACTGGCGCCGCGCGCATTGTCGCAGCGTTCGCGCTGCGCCAGCCGGGCGGCTGGACGGTGCGGCTGGCCCTGCGCGAGGGCAATGGCGCCGAACGCACCGCGCAGGCCCATTCGCCGGACGCGTTGCTGGCCGCGCGCGAGGCATCGGACCGTCTGCTCGAACTGCTCGGAAAGAGCGCGCAATCCGACCCCACGGACGAACCGGTAGCCTCGTCGGCCGAGCTGCTCCAGCGCGTCGAAGCGGCCTTGCTCACCTACGACTTCGGCACCGCGCGCCGCCTGATCGAGTCGGCGTCGCCCGCCATGCACGAACTGCCCGAGATCCAGCTCGACCTCGCGCGCATCGAAAGCGCCACCGACAAGGACGACGCGGCGCGTGCGCGCCTGGCGAAGCTGCTGTCCTCGACGTCCGCCGAGGACGATCCGGCGCTGCGCGCACGTGCGCTCACCCAGCTCGGATTCCTCGACGCCTTGAACCCGGAGACGTCGATAAGCCACTACTCCGAGGCGATCGAACTGCTCGGCAAGTTGGACGATCCGATGCACCTGGGCGAGGCCTATCTCGGCCGCGGAATCACGTACAGCATCGCCGAGCGGGTCGACGAGGCGCGCTCGGACTACGCGCGCGCGCGCATGATGTTCGCGCTCGCCAACGACTCGCTGCGGCTCGCCCAGGTCGACAACGACGAAGCCGCGCTCGACAGCGACAACGGCCGCGGCGCCGAGGCACTGCCGCTGCTCGAGCGCGCCGCGGGCACGATGGAGCGGTTCGGCGCGATCGACAAGCTGATCACCCCGGTGTGCAACCAGGTGATGTCCCATCTCGACCTGCTGGAGCCGGCCAAGGCGCTCGCCGTCTACGAGCGCATGCGGCCCAAGGTGATCGGCGCGGAAAGCCAGGAATCGCTGCACTTCCTCGACTACACCGGCGCGGTGAGCCTGATCGCCAACGGCCGCCTGACCGAGGCGAGGTCGCTGCTCGCCAAGGTGACGAATGCCGCCGATCCGAAAGAGGAAGCCGGGCTGATCGCCTTGATCGACGGCCTTTTCGCGCAGATCGATCTCGACGACGGAAAATTCGACGCGACGGTGACGCGCGCCACCCGCTCGCTGGGCGAGCTTTCCGCATTGCACCGGTTCAAGCGCGGACAGGCGGACGTCTGGCTGACCCTGACGCGTGCGCTGCGCGGCGCCGGCGATGCGCACGCAGCGGAATCGCAAACCCGGCAATTCGTGCAGTGGACACACGACGCCGACCAGCCGGCCATCGCACTGCGCGTGCGACTCGCCGAAGCCGAGCACTACTGGAGCTCCGGACAACGGCCGCTGGCGCTCGAGACGTACGAGGCGGCGACGCAGGCCGCGGACCGCGTCGGAACGCCGTACGACATCCGCGTCGTCGCCGAGTCGTATGCCGGCATGCTGCTCGATGCCGGCGACCTGGCGAACGCCACCACCGTCATCGGCCGCATCGCGCGCTGGGCTTCCAGCGATTTCGATTCCGCGCTTCTGGAAGCACGGCTGTACCAGGCGCTCGGCCGCCAGGATGCCTGGCGCGCGGCGCTCGAAAACGCGCGCGCACTGGCCGGGGAGCGGTCGATCCCGGCCGCCGTGCGAACCCCGCCGCCGACCGCGACGACGCTGGCCCAGGCGCAACGCTGAGGCCACGCCGCTTTCGCGGTATTTTCGTCGAATCAACAGGTTGCGCACGCACGTCACGCACCGGCACCGGCCCGGATACGCCGCTCGATTGCGCCAGCGTCCCCTCGTTCGTAGCGTCCACTGCATCGCCCGGCGGCGCGTTCGCCTCGCCGGGACCGCCTTACCGACGAGGGAATCCAGTGCATACCGCCGATTCATTCAAACGCGCGTTCTTCCGCCGCCTCATTGCAACCGTCAGCATTGCGGCGCTGCTCGGACCGACACTGCTGCTCATCCCCGAGCGCGTCCGCGCAACGAGCCAAACGCCGCGCGCGACCATTGCGGTCAGCAAGAGCCAGCCGGCAGGATCGGGCATCGGCCTGACCATCGGACTGACGCGCAACGGCGACGGATCGACCTGCGGCACGGCGACATCGGTCGAAGCCAACGTCGGCGACATGGTCGATATCTGCTACACCGTGGCGAACCATTCGTCGATCGACCTCGCCTACAGCACGCTGCTCGACAGCGTCGACGGCACGCCTCTCGACCTCGCGCCGACCGCGATCGCGGCAGGCGCGAGCTATGTCTATCACCGCCAGATCCGCGCGCGCACGAGCAGCGTCCACGACACCACCTGGATCGCGCAGGACGACCTGGCGCGATATGCGTCCGACGACAGCCCTCCGCTCGACTTCATCGACATCCGCTCGACCGGCACCGCGTTCGACATGGACGCCTGGGGCGCGGAGAAGGAGATCGACATCCCGTTCGCGTTCACGTTCTACGGCGTGCCGTCGACCCGTTTCTGCGTCTCCAACCAGGGCTTCATCCGCACCGAGGTTTCGAGCTGCTACAGCCAGCTCTATTCGGTCTATGAAAACTTCCAGCTGACCTGGATGGCCGGCATCGGCCTGTCGCCGTTCTCGGATGGAAGCTTCATCGTTCCGTACTGGGACAACTTCGACAACGTCCAGGGCGGCGTCTACTGGCAAGTGCAGGGCGAGGCGCCGAACCGGAAGCTGATCGTGCAATGGGACCGTGCCCACGTGGGCTATGTGGGACCGACCTACGACCCGACCGGAACGCCGGGGCGCGCGAACCTGGAGGCCATCCTCGGCGAGGACGGCTCCATCGCATTCCAGTACGAGAACACGACGTTCGACTGGACCGATTTCGCCGGCAATCCGGATATCGAGTTCGACGACGGCCGTTCGGCCACGATCGGCGTATCGGCGTCCGCGGCCAACGGCGGCGGCGCCTCGCAGTACTCGTACAACACCCTGATGGCGCATCCGGCGCCCTCGTCGATCGTATGGAACGCGAACACGCCGACCCTCTACTCGGCCAACGCCAGCGTGGAACTCGACGTCGGCGGACCTGCGCTGGCGCCCTCGCCGTCGCTGATCGCCGCGACGGCGCCGTCCGGCAGCACCGCGCCGGTGGCCGCGACGCTCGCGATCGGCAACGACGGCAATCGCGCGCTCGACTGGTCCGTGACCGCGGGTTCGCAACCTGCGGGCTTTCGGCCGCTGCCGAGCCGCCGCGCCGCGGTGGCCGACTGGGAAACGGCGCAGCCGCGCTCCGAACGGACGTCCAAGCGGCAAAGCTCGACGTCGTCGACTGCCGTCAATGGCGGCGCCTACGCAGCCCCGCCCGTAACCGCGGGAACGAACTGCGGCCCGACCGTTGAAGGCGTGGTCATTCACGACGACGGTGTCGCCATCAATGGCTATGCCGGCGGCGTCGACGTCGACACGGTCGCCGTCGACAAGTTCACGCCGACCTACTATCCGGCGACGTTCGCCAGCGTCTGCGTCGCCTTCGACACCTACAGCGATCCCGCGTCGCCGGCAGGCCCGGTCGACTACGAAGTGGTCGTGTACGACGACACCGGTGTGAACGGCGGTCCCGGCAACGAACTCGGCGCGGTCAGTGCCACCACGACGAGCACGGCCTACCCGAATCCTGCCGTCTTCTACTCGACCGTCGACATCTCCGGGCTGGGCATCGACCTCGTTTCGGGCAGCGTCTATATCGGGGTGCGCTGGAATCCGGACCAGTCGCCGAACTACACCGTTTTCCTGTACGCCGACGACGACACCACCGATGGCCTGCTGCCGCCGAACCTGCCGGAAGCCGGCTATTTCGATACCGGCGACGGTGTCTTCGTGCCGACGTTGTCCGTGTTCGATGGCTACAAGGCGATGATGGTGCGCGCCGTCGAGACGGCTCCGGGCTGCACCGATCTCGAAAACGTGCCGTGGCTGTCCCTGTCGGCAGCCTCCGGTTCCGTG
>DASWPR010000162.1:0-5897 GCA_036398455.1 Dokdonella sp. | reverse complement strand
GGCGCGCCGCGCACGGGCGGCTTCGTCGGCGTCGCTGGCGATCTGCATTTTCCCGCTGGCCGCGAGCAGGCCGAGCGCGATCACGCCGAGGCCCATCGCCTGGGCCGGCCAGCGTGCGCCGTGCGCACCGGCGCGCTGGATCGCATCGCCGAACAGGAACGCGGCGGCCAGCACCGCCCAGAACGCCGCCATCGCCCAGCGCCGTTCGCGCAGGTTGAGCCAGGTGGCGATGACGAGGAACGCGCCGATCAGCCAGTAGACGTGCTCGATCGCGATCATTCCAACGGTCCTCCCTCATCGGGAGAATCAAGCAGCGGCCTCGCCTGGCCGTGCGTTTCGCAAAGAGCACGGCGTGTCAGCGTGCGCTGGAACCAGGCGATGCGGATCGCGTGGATGGCGAACGCGGCCAGCGCGGTCGGCAGCGCCCACAACGCGATGGCGAGCGGTTCCAGATGGATGCCCTGGCGATCGTAGAAACCCTGGATGAGCAGCACGCCGCCGAAGGCGAGGAAGACATCCTCGCCGAAGAAGCGGCCGATATTGTCGGTGGCCGCGGCAAGCGCGCGCACGCGGTCGCGCGTTGCCGGATCGATCGATGCGTCCGCGCTCGCCGCGGCCGCTTCGCTCATCGGTGCGAGCAATGGCCGCACCGTCTGCGCATGGCCGGCGAGATCGATCAGGCCGAACATCGACAGCAGCTGGCGCAGACCGAGATAGGCGATCAGCAGGCGCGCCAGGGTCATCGAGCGGAAGCCGGCGATCCAGGCCTGCGCACGTTCGCGCAAGCCGTAGCGCTCGAGCAGTCCGACCACCGGCAGCGTCAGCACGAACAGCAGCAGTGCGCGATTGCTGACGAAGGCATTGCCGAGCAGCGCGAGCAGGTCGCCGATGCTCATGCCGGCTGCGAGCGCGCTGACGACGCCCGCGACGACGACCACGAGCACGGGGCTGCGCTTCAGCACGAAGCCGGCGACGACGACGGCGACGCCGAGCAGAGGCCAGTAGTTCATCGATGGACGTTCCGGTTCGGCGGCATTTCGTTCGACGTGGCAGAAGTCCGCGGCGGCAGCGCGGCGACGGCGATGCCTGCCGCGTGCAGGCCGTCGCGCAGGCGTCGCGCGAATTCGGCGGCGTTCGCACGATCGCCGTGGACGCAGATCGTGTCGGCATGCAGCGCGAGGCGGCGGCCTTGCCGCGTCGTGGCGCCGTCGCCGCGCGCGATGGCGACCGCTTGCGCGACGGCGTCGCCGATGTCCTCGATGACCGCGTCGTGCTCGCGGCGCGGAGTCAGCGCGCCATCGCTTTCGTAGCGGCGGTCTGCGAAGGCTTCGTGCGCGACGGCGAGGCCGGCGCGCTCGCCGGCGCGCGGCAATTCGCTGGCGGCCAGTCCGACCAGGCGCAGCGAGGCGTCGAAACGCTGCACCGCCTGCGCGATCGCATCGGCCAGCGCGGCATCGCGCGCGGCCATGCCGTAAAGCGCGCCGTGCGGCTTGACGTGGGTCAGGCGCGCACCGGCGGCCCGCGCGAAGCCGGCGAGGGCGCCGACCTGGTACAGCGTCAACGCGTAGGCTTCGTCCGCGCTGATCTTCATCTCGCGGCGGCCGAAGCCCTGCAGGTCCGGCAGCGACACGTGCGCGCCGATCGCGACACCGGCTCGCAGCGCGAGATCGACCGTGCGCCGCATCGTGTCGGGATCGCCGGCGTGCAGGCCGCAGGCGATGTTCGCCGACGACACGTGCGCGAGCACGCCGGCATCGTCGCCCATCGTCCAGGCGCCGAAGGATTCGCCCATGTCGCAGTTGAGATCGATCGTGCGGTTCATGCGTGCAGTCGGGTGGTGATCGCTTCGATCATCTGGGCGAGTTCGCGTTCGCGCCGAAGATAACGCGTTTGCGCCTCGTCGAGGTCGATCGGACGGAAGCGCACGCTGTCGCCGGGCTTGCGTTGCGCGAGGCGCGGCAGATCGATGGCGGCGACCTGGCCGATGCGCGGATAGCCGCCGGTCGTCGGATGCTCGGCGAGCAGCGCGATCGGCTGGCCGGACGGCGGCAGCTGCAGCGTGCCGAACGCGACCGCTTCGCTGATGAGTTCGAGCGGCGCGGCGAGCGCGAGGCGCGGGCCGTCGAGACGAAAGCCGACGCGGTTCGAATCGGGCGCGACCTTGAATTCGGCATTGAACAAGACCTCGCGCGAGGCGGCGTCGAGCGCCTCGAAATGGCGGCCGCGGATCAGATGAATCGCGTGGCCGGGATCGGGGTCGAACCACGGGCGCGAGTCGAGCGACCACGCCGGTTCCGGCGCTGGCAAGCCGCCCGCGTGTTGTTTGCCGCCGGCTGCGCGCGCAGTGGCGGTGTCGCCTGCCTGCGTGCGTTCGATCAGCAGCGCATCGCCGTCGCGCAGCGGCCGTCCATGCAGCGGACCGAGCCCGGCGTTGACGTCGCACGAGCGGCTGCCGAGCACGAGGTCTGCTTCGAAGCCGCCGGCAACGGCGAGGTACGCACGCGCGCCGTGACGCACGCGGCCGCAGTCGAGCACATCGCCCGCGGCGACGGGGTGGCGTCGCCAGCCGGCGACCGTCTGCGTCGCGATGCGCGCATCGAACTGCGCGCCGGCCAGCGCGATGATCGCGTCGGCGCCGAAATGCAGGCGCGGCCCGATTACGCTGATCTCCAGCGCCACCGCGTCGTCGCCGTTGCCGACCAGGGCGTTGGCGAGGCGGAAGGCGACATCGTCCATCGGTCCGGCGCGACCGATGCCGAAGGCGGCCAGTCCGCTGCGGCCGCGATCCTGCAGCGTGGTCAGCAGGCCGGACTTGAGCACGCGGATCATGGCGAGCGTATCCGCGCGAGCGCGTCGAATTCGCCCGCGTCGATCACGCGCAGGCGCACGCGGTCGCCGGGCGCGAGCAGGCAGGGCGATTCGCTGGCTGCATCGAACAGGGCGAGCGGCGTGCGGCCGATCAGTTGCCAGCCGCCGGGCAGCTCGGCCGGATAGATGCCGGTCTGCAGGCCGCCGATCGCGACCGATCCGCGCGGTACGCGCGTGCGCGGATCCGCGCGGCGCGGCACTTCGAGCGCGCCGTCGAGGCCGAGCAGGTAGGCGAAGCCCGGTGCGAACCCGAGCATCGCGACGTGGTAGTCGGCCGCTGCATGGCGTGCGATCACCTGATCGGGATCGAGCCCGGTGCGATGCGCGACATCGGCGAGATCGGGGCCGAACTCGCCGCCGTAGCAGACGGGAATCTCCACCTGGCGCGTGTCGCCGACGTCCGCCCGCAGCGGCCCGGCGAACACGGCGCGCAGGGCGCCGGCCAGATGCTGCCACGCCGTATCGCCATTGCGGCCGACCCAGAACGCGGTGTCGTAGTGCAAAGCCAGCGTCGCGTAGGCCGGCACCAGATCGAGCAGGCCGGGCAATTCGACGCGGCGCAGGGTGTCGGCTGCCGCGAGCACGCGTGCGTTCAGGGCGGCGTCGATGGTGTCGCCGAAGCGCAGCAGCAGGACCGATTCGCCGAGCGGTTCGATGGCGAAATCGATCGAGCCGCCGGCCGCCGTCACGTGAGCTTCGCCTGCAAGACGCGGCGCAGCGTGCCGAGGCGTTCGGCCGCTGCTTCGGCGGCGTAGGCGACCCGCTCGCCGTGACCCCAGACCGGCTGCGGCCACGCGGCATCGGTGGCGTAGCGCGCGATCACGTGCAGGTGCAGCTGCGCGACGACATTGCCGAGCGCGGCGACGTTGAGCTTGTCCGGATGCAGCCATTCTTCCAGAGCACGCCCGACCGCCGAGACTTCATCGAGCAGCACGCCGCGGTCGTTGCCGTCGAGATCGATCAGCTCGCGCGCGCCGGCGATGCGCGGCACCAGGATCAGCCAGGGATAGCGCGCGTCGTTCATCAGCAGCAGGCGCGACAGCGGCAGCTCGCCGATTTCGTAGGTATCGGCAGCCAGGCGTGGATCGATCGCGAACGTCATGCTCAGGCGCCTGCGAGATGGCGGTCGAAAAACGCCAGCGTGCGCTCGAGCGCACGCTTCGCACTCGGCCCGTCATAGGCGTTGGGGTCGACATCGCGGTTGAACGCATGATCGGCCGGATAGGTATACACCTCGGCCTGCGGCAGCCGGGCGCGATGCAGGGCGACGGTTTCCGGCGGGATCGCGCGGTCGCGTTCGCCGAAATGGAACTGCAGCGGGGCCTGCGGCGTTTCGTCGAGAAACTTCGCATTGCGCGCGCCGTAGTAGCTGACCGCCGGCAGGCCGAGCCGGATCGCCGCGAGCAGCGCGACGGTGCCGCCCCAGCAGTAGCCGACGCAGCCGATCCTGCCGGCCGAGGCGATGGCGGCCGCGGCTGCGGCGACATCCTCGACGGCGAGATCGAGGCCGATCTCGCTGACCAGGCGCTTGCCGGCCTCGAAACCCGCCGCGTCGTAACCGAGTTCGACGCCGCTTTCGACATGATCGAAGAAGGCCGGTGCGATCGCCGTGTAGCCGTGTTCGGCGAAGCGTTCGACGACGCTGCGCATGTGCGCGTTCACGCCGAAGATTTCCTGCACCACGACGAGGCCGCCCTTCGGCGTGCCGGGCGCGTGTGCGAGATAGGCGCCGATGCACTGCTGGCGCGAGGTACCGAGCTGGATCTGCTGGCCCACGATTGAAAGTCCTTTGGCGCGGATGCGCGGCACGGGAGCATCCATCAAACCGGCGGGGCGTGCAAAGGGCTTTGGCGGCGATGCCGGAGCTGCGGGCCGCCGGCGCGGACCTCAGGCCGCGTAGCGCGCGACGCGATTGCGTCCTTCGCTTTTCGCCGCGTACAGCGCGCGGTCGGCGGCTTCGAGCAGGGTTTCGACATGGATCGGCCCTTCCAGCTCGGCAAGACGCGCGACACCGATGCTGATGGTCGCCATCGTGCGCAGTTCCGGCGCCAGCAGGGCCAGTTGTTCGGCGACGTGCGTGCGGATGCGCTCGGCCAGCGCGATCGCCGCGGCCGGGTCGCGGTCGCAGGCGACCGCCACGAATTCCTCGCCGCCGAAGCGGCCGAGCAGATCGTTCGGGCCGAGGCATTCGCGCATCGCCTGTGCACCGGCGACGAGCACACGATCGCCGAACGGGTGTCCGCCGAGGTCGTTGATCTGCTTGAAGTGGTCGAAGTCGATCGCCAGCAGCGCCAGCTCGCGGCCGTCGCGCGCGCACTCCGTCAGGCGCTGCTCGAGCTGCGTGCGCAGATGGCGCCGGTTGTCGGTGTGGGTCAGCCAGTCGGTCGTCGCGGCGTGGTACAGATCGGCCGCCTGCTTCTCCAGGCAGGCGTTGGCGTCGCTCAGCGCGGCGCGCTGGCGCTCGACTTCGGCATTGCGCTGCGCCAGCGCGTGGTTCAGCCGGCTGATGCCGCGATAGCGCCAGACCAGCGTCGCCAGCAGGATCAACAGGCCGGCCACGGCGGCCGCATACAGGCGCCATTGCAGTTGCTGGGTCTGGATGCGCGCCGCTTTCAGTTCGTTGTCCTTGGCGAGCAGGGCGAGATGCTGCTCGGCTTCCTCGCGGGCGTGGCGCGTCTCCATCGCCGCCAGCTGGCGACTGGCTCGAACGCCGAGCAGTTCCTCGCGCTCGGCCGCGTATTTGTGCGCGAAGCGCAGCGCGTTGGCATCGTCGCTTTCGGCGCGTGCGAGCTGTTCGCGCAGCACGTACGCCTGCGCCAGCTGCGGGCGCAGGCGCGCCGCTTCCAGCCCTGCGATGGCCTCGTCGATCATGCCGCGCGCGCGCAGGGTATCGCGGCGGGCGAGCGCCATTTCGCTCAAGTGCAGCAGTGCGCGCGCGACGATCTCGCGCTGGCCGAGTTCGCGCCCGAGCGCCAGCGCCTGCTCGAACTCGGCGGTGGCGCCTTCGGTGATGTGCTGGCCGAGCAGGG
>DASWPR010000161.1:0-23373 GCA_036398455.1 Dokdonella sp. | reverse complement strand
GAGGGTGACGTCGAGCTGCGGATTGGCGATCAGCATGATCAGGCCGACCGCGCCGTACAGATCGAGATCCTTGCCGAAGATCATCAAGGTCAGCAGCGCACCGAAGATGGCCGTCGGCAGGCCCGACAGGATCGTCAGCGGATGGATGAAGCTTTCGTACAGGATGCCAAGCACCAGATAGATCACGAATACCGCCAGCGCGAGCAGCACGCCCATGCCGGCGACCGAGTCCTGGAACTGCTGCGCGGTGCCCTGGAACGACGCGGTGATCGTATCCGGCAGCTTGAGTTCGGCCACCGCGCGGTCGACGCCGGCGACCGCGTCGCTGAGCGACATGCCCGGCGCGAGATTGAACGACACGGTGACGGCCGGCACCTGGCCGAGATGATTGATCGTCGCCGGACCGACCGAATTGCCGGTATGGGTCACCGCCGACAGCGGCACCAGCTGCGGCGAGGCCGACGCGGTGGCATCGCCGGCCGTGCTGCGCGCCGGCTGCGTCGGCGTCACGTAGATCGACGACAGAATCGAGATGTCGCCCTGGCGTGTCGGGTCGACCTGCAGCAGCACCCAGAACTGGTCCGAGTCGGTGTAGATCGTCGACACCTGCGCCGGTCCGAACGCGTAGTACAGCGCATTCTCGATCGCATCCGGCGTGACGCCGTACGCCGCCGCCGCGTCGCGATCGAGGGTGACGTCGAGCTGCGGATTGGCGATCAGCATGTCGCTGGTGACGTCGAGAAAACCCGGCAGTTTGGCGAGCGCGCCGACGAGCCTGGGCGTCCACTCGAACAGGCGCTTGGTATCGGTGTCCTGCAGAACGAACTGATACGTGCTGTTGGTCAGCTTGCCGCCGATGCGGATCAAGGGCAGGTTCTGCGGGAACGCCTGCAGGCCGGCGATGCCCTGCAGTTTCGGGCGCAGCTCCTGCACCACCGTGTCGGCGCTCTTGCGCTCGTGCGGCGGTTTCAGGTTGACGATCATGCGGCCGAGATTCAGCGTCGCGCTGCTGCCGCCGGCGCCGACGAAGGCCATCACGTTGTCGACGTTCGGATCCTTGATGATGATGTCGGCGGCCTGGCGCTGCTTCTCCATCATCGCGTCGAAGCCGATGTCCTGCGCGGCCTGGGTGAACACGAACAGCTGGCCGGTGTCGTCGTTCGGCAGGAACCCCTTCGGCACCTTCACCACCAGAAACCCGGTCGCGACGACCAGCGCGAAGAACACGATCAGCGTGATGAAGCGATGCTGCACGCAGCCTTCCAGCGTGCGCCGGTAGAAATTCTGCGTCGCCTCGAACGCACGCTCGCTCGCCATGTACAGGCGCCCGTGCGTGCCGCCGTGCAGCGGCTGCAGCATGCGGCTGCACAGCATCGGCGTGAGGCTGAGCGAGACGAAGCCGGAGACCAGCACGGCGACGACGATGGTCACCGCGAACTCGTACAGCAGGCGCCCGATGATGCCGCCCATGAACATCACCGGGATGAAGACGGCGGCCAGCGACAGCGTCATCGACACGATGGTGAAGCCGATCTCGCGCGCGCCGTCGAGCGTCGCGGTCATGCGGTCCTTGCCCATCTCCATGTGGCGCGCGATGTTCTCCAGCATCACGATCGCATCGTCGACGACGAAGCCGACCGCCAGCGTCAGCGCCATCAGCGACAGGTTGTCGATGCTGAAGCCGAGCGCGTACATCACCGCGAACGTGCCGACGATCGACATCGGCAGCGCCAGCGACGGGATCACCGTCGCCGACACGTTGCGCAGGAACACGAAGATCACCAGGATCACCAGGCCGAGCGCGAGCAGCAGGCTGAACTTCACGTCGGAGACCGATTCGCGGATGCTCTGCGAACGATCGTAGATCACGCGCAGGTCGGCGCCCGCCGGCAGCGAACGCTGGAACGCGGGCAGGATCGCCTGGATGTCCTCGACCACCTGGATCGTATTCGTGCCGGGCTGCTTCTGGATCGCCAGCACGACGCCCTGCTGGTTGTTGATCGTCGCGCCGCCCTTGTCGTTCTGCACGCCGTCGTAGACCTTGCCGATGTCCTTCAGGCGCACCGGCGCGCCGTTCTGGTAGGTGACGATCATGTCGCCGAACGCGGCGGCATCGAACATCTGGCCGTTCACCATCACGTTGTAGACGCGGTTCGGCCCGTACAGCGTGCCGGTCGGCAGATTCACGTTGCCGTTGGCGACGGCATTGGCGACGGTGTCGATGCCGATGCCGCGGGTGGCGAGCGCATCGGGATTGACGTCGATGCGCACAGCGTATTTCTGCGAGCCGTACACGTTGACCTGGGCGACGCCGCTGACCATCGAGATGCGCTGCGCCAGGGTATTCTCGGCGTATTCGTCGAGCGTGGACAGGCGCAGCGTCTTCGAGGTGAAGGCGATGTAGAAGATCGGCGAATCGGCCGGGTTCACTTTGCGGAACGTCGGCGGCGTGGTCATCTGCGTCGGCAGCTGGCGCAGCGCGGCCGAGATGGCCGCCTGCACGTCCTGCGCGGCGGCGTCGATATTGCGGTTGAGCGCGAACTGCAGCGTGATCGACGTGCTGCCGAGCGAACTCGACGAGGTCATCGAATCGATCGCCGGGATGGTCGAGAATTGCTTCTCCAGCGGCGTCGCGACCGCCGACGCCATCGTTTCCGCCGAAGCGCCCGGCAAGGTCGCACTCACCGAGATGGTCGGAAAGTCGACGTTCGGCAGCGCCGCGACCGGCAGCGAGCGATAGCCGACGATGCCGAAGACAAGGATGCCGAGCATGACCAGGGTGGTCATCACCGGCCGGCGTACGAAGATCTCGGAAACGTTCACGGCGTCGCGCTCGCGGCCTTCGCGTCGGATGCAGAGGTTTTCGCGTCCGCCGGTGTGGCGCCCTGGTTCGTGGCCGGCGCATCCGGAGCGGTCACGTTCACCTTGGCCTTGTCCTCGACGCGCGACTGGCCATCGAGCACGACGGTCTCGCCCGCGGCGAGGCCCTTCTCGACGACGGCCTGGCCTTCGACGATGCGCGCGACCGTCACCTTGCGCTGCTCGGCGGTGTGGTCGTCCTTGACGACGTACACATAGGCGCCGTCCGGACCGTTCTGCACGGCGTGGTCGGGCAGCACGATGGCGTTCGCGTCATGGCCGAGGGTGAGGCTGACGCTGACCAGCTGGCCGGGCCACAGCGCGTGTTCGGTATTGGCGAATTCGCCGCGCAGCTTGATCGTGCCGGTGGTGGTGTCGACCGCATTGTCGACGAAGGCGACCTTGCCCTCGATCGGCTTGTCGATGCCGATCACCCTCGCCTGCACGGCCAGCGGCGACGCGTTCTGCCCGATCTGGATGTGCCCGAGCAGTGAACTGGGCAGCGCGAAGTTGACGAAGATCGGCTCGATCTGATTGATCGTCACCAGCGCATTGGTGTCGTTCGCCTTCACCACGTTGCCGGGCTGGATCAGGATGCGCCCGATGCGGCCGGCAATCGGCGCATGGATGTCGGTGTAGCCGAGCGTGACCTTGGCAGCGGCGACGTTCGCCTCGTCGACCTTGACGGCCGCGAGCGCGACGCCGAGGTTGGTGCGGTACTGCTCCATCTGGTCCGCCGACAGATAGCCCTTGGCGGCGATATCGCGGTAGCGCTCGACCTGCGAGCGCGCCTGCTCCAGCGTCGCCTGATCCTTCGCCTGCGCGGACACCGCCTGCTGCAGCGCCGCCTGCGCGGGGCGTGGATCGATGCGGAAGAGCAACTGGTCCCTGGCGACATCCGCGCCGTCCTTCACCAGCGCTTCCATCAGCTGCCCGTCGACCAGCGATTTCACCGCGACGCTGTTGATCGCCTCGACGCTGCCGGGCGCGCTGACCAGGATCGGCATGTCGCGCGTGGCCGCCTTGATCACCGTGACCGGCACCGGCGCCGGTGCATGGGCGGGTCGATCGCGCGAACACCCGGCCAGCAAGGCAAGCGCAACGGCAACGATGCCCGCCAGACGCGGTGGACCACTTCCTCTCATTCGCCCGCAACTCCCTTGTGCACTCGTCCCTCAATTCTGACCGATCGCCCGCAAGCGCGTTCGCGCAGCCGCGGTAAACATCGGGTAAAGACCCATTCATGACCAATGGCCTACCCGCATCGGCGCATGCCGGCTAGACTTCGTCCTTTCGCGCTGCGCATTCCCCATGCTGCGGCGCTGCCGCTGTTGCAGAAGCCTCGCCCTATCGATGTCGACCGCCCTTATCAAACCCGCAATTCCCAGCTCGATCAAGCAGCGCCGCTACTGGAATGCACCGCATGGCGCGGCGCTCGCCCTTGCGCTGGCCGAAACCGGCCGCGCGCACGGCGGCCTCGTCGTGGCGGTCGCGCCGGATACGCATTCGGCGCACGCGCTGGAAGCGGAGCTGGCCGTCTTCGCCGGCGGCGACATCGAGGTGCTGCATTTTCCGGATTGGGAAACGCTGCCGTACGATCTGTTCTCGCCGCACCCGGACATCGTCTCGCAGCGCATCGCGACGCTGTACCGGCTGCCCTCGCTGCGGCGCGGCGTGCTGGTGGTGCCGATCGCCACGTTGATGCAGCGTCTGGCGCCGCGCAGCTACGTCGGCGGTTCCGCGCTGGTACTGGAACTGAAGCAGAAGCTCGACCTCGCCAGCGAGCAGCGTCGACTCGAAGCCGCCGGCTACCGCAACGTGCCGCAGGTGCAGGAACCGGGCGACTTCGCCGTGCGCGGCGCCCTGCTCGACATCTTCCCGATGGGCAGCCCGGAGCCGTATCGCATCGAGCTGTTCGACGACGAGATCGATTCGATCCGCACGTTCGATCCGGAAACGCAGCGTTCGGCGCACAAGGTCGACTCGGTGCGCCTGTTGCCGGCACGCGAGTTCCCGCTGACCGAGGAATCGGCCAAGGCGTTCCGCAACACCTTGCGCGAGCGCTTCCCGATCGATCCGCGCCGGTGCCCGCTCTACCAGGACATCAAGGAAGGCGTCACGCCGGCCGGCATCGAGTTCTACCTGCCGCTGTTCTTCGACAAGACCGAAACGCTGTTCGACTACCTCGCGGGCGACGCATTGTTCGTGCTCGGCGATGGCGTGCTCGAGGCCGCCGAGAATTTCTGGAACCAGGCGAGCGAACGCTACGACCAGCGCTCGCACGATATCGAGCGGCCGATCCTGCCGCTGGCCGAGCTGTATCTGCCGCCGCAGCTGCTGCGCGAACGGCTGAATGCGGCGCTGCGCATCGACGTGGTCGCGAAAGCGGCGAACGAGCACGCGATCGATCTCGGTACGCAACCTGCGCCGGTACTGCCGATCAACCGCAAGGGCGAGACGTTCGCCGAGGAACTGAAGCGCTTCCTCGCCGCGTACCCGGGGCGCGTGCTGATCGCATCCGACTCGGCCGGACGGCGCGAGGCGTTGATCGAGCAACTGGCTGTCGCGCATCTGCGGCCGGACATGGTCGCCTCATGGAAGGACTTTGCCACGCCCTCCGCGGCGCGTCCCGGCGAAAACCGGGATGCAGCGACGTCGTCCCGACAGCGCAAGGAGCCGGATTCCGGCGCTCGACGAAACGACGAAACGCTGAAGAGTGCGAACGGGCTGTCGCGCTTCGCCATCACCGTCGCCTCGCTCGAACAGGGTTTCGCGCTGACCGACCCGGCGATCACGGTGCTGACCGAACGCGAGCTGTTCGGCGAGCGCGTGCAGCAGACGCGCCGGCGCAAGCGCGCCGCGCGCGACCCCGAATCGATCGTGCGCGATCTCAGCGAGCTGTCGATCGGCGCGCCGATCGTGCACGTCGATCATGGCGTCGGCCGCTACCAGGGATTGCTGAAGCTCGATGTCGGCGGCGAGAACGCCGAATTCCTGTCGATCGAGTACGCCAAGGGCGACAAGCTCTACGTCCCGGTCGCGCAGTTGCACCTGGTCTCGCGTTATTCCGGCACCGCGCCGGAGCTGGCCCCCTTGCACGCGCTCGGCGGCGATGCGTGGGAGCGCGCCAAGAAGAAGGCGTCGGAAAAAGTCCGCGATGTGGCCGCCGAACTGCTCGCGATCTATGCGCAGCGCGAGGCACGCCAGGGCACCGCGATGCTGGTCGATCGCGAAATGGCCGAGCAGTTCGCCGCCTCGTTCCCGTTCGAGGAAACGCCCGACCAGGAGCAGGCGATCGAGGCGGTCATCCGCGACCTGGCCGCGCCGCGCCCGATGGACCGCGTCGTCTGCGGAGATGTCGGCTTCGGCAAGACCGAAGTGGCCCTGCGCGCGGCCTTCGTCGCCGCGACCGCCGGCAAGCAGGTCGCCGTGCTCGTGCCGACCACCCTGCTCGCCCAGCAGCACTATCAGAACTTCCGCGATCGCTATGCCGATTGGCCGATCCGCGTGGAGGTGCTGTCGCGTTTCAAGTCGAAGAAGGAAATCGCCGAAGCGCTCGCCAAGCTCGCCGCCGGCCAGGTCGACGTGATGATCGGCACGCACAAGCTGTTGCAGTCCGACGTCAAGTTCAAGGATCTCGGCCTCGTCATCGTCGACGAGGAACAGCGCTTCGGCGTGCGCCAGAAAGAAGCCTTGAAGAAGTTGCGCGCCGAGGTCGACCTGCTGACGCTGACCGCCACGCCGATTCCGCGCACGCTCAACATGGCGATGGCCGGCCTGCGCGATCTATCCATCATCGCGACGCCACCGCAGCACCGCCTCGCCGTGAAGACCTTCATCGGCAAGCACGATCCGGCCTTGATCCGCGAGGCCCTGCAGCGCGAACTCGCGCGCGGCGGACAGGTGTATTTCCTGCACAACGAAGTCGAGACGATCGAGAAGACCGCGCGCGAACTCGGCGAGCTGATGCCGGAAGCGCGCCTGCGCGTGGCGCACGGCCAGATGCCGGAACGCGAACTCGAACAGGTGATGCTGGATTTCTACCGGCAGCGCTTCAACGTGCTGGTCGCCACCACCATCATCGAATCGGGTATCGACGTGCCGAGCGCGAACACGATCATCATCAACCGCGCGGACCGCTTCGGCCTCGCCCAGCTGCATCAGCTGCGCGGTCGCGTCGGGCGCTCGCACCATCGCGCCTACGCGTATCTGATCGTGCCGGATCATCGCTCGATCACGGCGGATGCGGAAAAGCGCCTCGAAGCGCTGGCCTCGCTGGAGGAACTCGGCGCCGGCTTCACGCTGGCGACACACGACCTGGAAATCCGCGGTGCCGGCGAACTGCTCGGCGAGGAACAGAGCGGGCAGATCGAGGAAGTCGGCTTCTCGCTGTACACCGAAATGCTCGACCGCGCCGTGCGTGCGCTGAAGAGCGGCAAGGTGCCGGACTTCGACCTGACCCAGGAGCACGAGGCGGATATCGAGCTGCATCTGCCGGCGCTGATACCGGACGACTACCTGCCCGACGTCAACACGCGCCTGACCCTGTACAAACGCATCGCCAGCGCACGCGACGAAGAGGCATTGCGCGAACTGCAGGTCGAGATGATCGACCGCTTCGGACTGCTGCCCGACCAGGTCAAGCACCTGTTCGCAGCGACCCTGCTGAAACTCGCGGCGACGCCGCTCGGCATCCGCAAACTCGAAGTCGGCCCGAACGGCGGCCGCGTGATCTTCCGTCCGCAGCCGGCCATCGAACCGATGACCGTGATCCGGCTGATCCAGTCGCAGCCGCGCGTGTATGCACTCGATGGGCAGGACAAGCTGCGCTTCAAGATGGAGCTGGCCGGTCCGACCGAGCGCCTGCGCGCAGCGAACGACCTGCTGGCGATGCTGGGCGCACGCAAGGCGGCGTGATCCTGAAGCCCTCGCGCAGGCTCCGGCGGGAGACAGGCCGGGGTGAGAAAGCGGGGCTGGGCGAAATTGAAATGCGGGAGTTCGCGAGCGCTCTTTTGAAAGCATCTTCAGTGCCCATGTCGGTGCACTGACCCGCGCCCGCCCCTCACCCGAACCCCCTTCCCAACGACGAGGCCGTCACGGGCGAGGGAGCTCCAGACTTCGGCGGCCGGCCAACCATTCCACGAACGAAACGACCCTCCATGTCCAACGACTTCCTGCACCGCTTCCAACTCGAACGCGCCGGCGTGCGCGGCGCCATCGTGCGCCTGGAACAAAGCTGGCAGCGCGTGCGCAGCAACGGCCACTATTCCGGCCCGATGGCCGAACTGCTCGGCCAGACCCTGGCGGCCAGCGCGCTGTTCACCAGCACGATCAAATTCGATGGCCGCCTTTCCATCCATCTGCGCGACAGCGGCGCGCTGCGGCTGCTGTTTGCCGAATGCTCGCACGACGGCCAGCTGCGCGGCGTCGCGCGCTGGAACGACGATGTCGCGCCGGCGAACGCGGGGCTGGAGCCCGGCGCACGCCTGGCGATCACGATCGAGAACGCGAGCACCGAAACGCGCTACCAGGGACTCGTCCCGGTCGAGCACGCGGACCTCGCGAAAGCCTTCGAAGGCTATTTCGAGCGCTCCGAGCAATTGCCTACGCGCATCGTGCTGGCGCAGGCCGACGGACTCTGCGGCGGCCTCATGCTGCAGCAGGTCGCCAGCAGCGGCGGTACCGGCGCAGGCGACGAAGACGGCTGGAATCGCGTCGGCCATCTGCTGGCGACGCTGACGCCGGACGAACTGCTCGGCCTGCCTCCGGAACAGGTCCTGCTGCGCCTGTTCCATGAAGAAAGCGTGCGCCTGCAACCCGCGCTGCCGCTGGAATTTTCCTGCACCTGCTCGCGCACGCGCGTCGAGGACATGCTGCGCTCGCTCGGCCGCGCCGAAAACGAATCGGTGCTGGCCGAGCAAGGCTCGATCGACGTCACCTGCGAATTCTGCAACCGCCGCTACGTGCTCGATGCGGTCGATGTCGCCGCGGTATTCGCAGCGACAGTGCCCCCCGCCATCCCGCCGACGCGGCACTGACGTCGCGCCCTGCTGCCGAACGACGCCGACATGCATCCCCGCGCCGCCGAACTGATCGATGCGCTCGCGCTGCATGCGCATCCCGAGGGCGGTCACTACCGGCGTGTCCACGAATCCGCCTTGCGCCTGCACACGGCCGGCGGCGACCGCGCCGCGCTGAGCGCAATCCACTACCTGCTCGCCGCCGGCGAATTCAGCCGCTGGCATCGCGTCGACGCCGACGAGAGCTGGCACCACGCCGAAGGCGACCCGCTCGAGATCTTCGTTTTCGAGGTCGAGACTCGATCACTGACCCGCCATCGCCTCGGCCGCCACGACGGCACCGAGGGCACGAATCCGCTCGTCGTCGTTCCGGCCCACCACTGGCAGGCGGCACGTCCGCTCGGTGCCTATGCGCTGGTCGGCTGCAGCGTCGCGCCCGGATTCCAATTCAGCGGATTCACGTTGCTGGACGATGCGCCCGAGGTCGCGGCGTCGATCGAGGCCGCCGATACCGAACTTGCCGCACTGGCCTGATCGGAACTCAGCGTACTGACTCGTCACTCGGCGTCGGCGCCCCCTCCTGCGCCGCCGTCTCGCCCGCCCCCGCCACGCTCAACAGCCCCGCCGGCAAGGTTTTCTTCACCGGCGCGCCCATGTCGGCAAGGCTCTGCACCTGCAGCAGCACGCTGCCGCGGCCGCCTTCGGTGAGACGGCGCAGCGCGCTCGCATGCGCGCGCTGGGCTTTCTCGAGCTGGCCGCCGAGTGATTCGAGTTCGTCGACCAGCAGGGCGAAATTGTCGTGCAGCAGGGCGGCACGCTTGGCGATTTCCATCGCGTTGACGTTGCGGCGCTCGATGCGCCACAGGTGGGCGACGGTGCGCAATGTCGCCAGCAGGGTGCTCGGGCTGACCAGGCAGATGTTCTTCGCCAGCGCCTGGGTGTAGAGGCGATCGTCGGCGCGCACGGCTTCGATGAAGGCGGCCTCGACCGGCACGAACAGCAGCACGAAGTCGAGCGTGCGCAAGCCTTCGATGTCGCTGTAGTTGCGTGCGGACAGCCCGTCGATGTGGCGGCGCAGCGAGCCGACGTGTTCGACCAGGGCGCTGGCACGCTCGCCGTCGTCGATGGCGGCGGTGAAGCGCTCGTAGCCGACCAGGGACACCTTGGCGTCGATGACGATGTCCTTGTCTTCGGGCAAGTGCACGATCACGTCCGGGCGCTGGCGGCCGCCTTCGCTGTCGCTGTAGCTGGCCTGGGTCTCGTACTCGCGGCCGGACTGCAGGCCGGAAGCCTCCAGCACGCGCTCCAGCACGAGTTCGCCCCAGGCACCCTGCGTGCGCGTGTCGCCCTTCAGCGCACGCGTCAGGTTGATCGCGTCTTCGCTGATGCGCTGGTTGAGCTGCTTCAGCGTCTGGATTTCCTGCGCGAGCATGCCGCGCTCGCGCTGTTCGCTCGCGTGCGTGGTGTTGATCGTCTCGCGGAATTCCTTCAGCTGGAGCTTCAGCGGATCCAGCAGCCCGCCGAGCTGCTGCGAGCTCTGTTCGCGGAAGCGCTCGGCCTTGTCGTCGAGGATCTTGTTGGCGAGGTTCTGGAACGCCTCGCGCAGGCGCTGCTCGGCCTGCTCCAGCAATTGCAGCTTCTCGGTCGCGGCCTGGGCGTGCTCCTTCGCGCCTGCTTCGAGCGCGGCGTGCTGGCGGGTCAGGTCGACCAGGCGCGTCTGTGCATCGTCGCGCCCGCGGCGGGCGTCGGCGAGCTGGTGTCCGAGCTGCTCGGCCTGGGTCTGCTGTGCGGCCGCATGCGCCGACAGCTTGCGCAGGTTCTGCTCGGCGCTGCTCCAGTCGCGCTCGTAGCGTTCGATGCGGGCGGCAAATTCGCCGCCGCGCACGACCGCGGCCTCGCGCTGTTCGGCCAGCGTGGCGACTTCGGCATCCCGGCTGGCGCGGCCGGCCTGTTGCGCCTGCTCGACCCAGCGCCGTGAAACCAGGTAAAGCAGCAGCAGGCCGACAATCAGGCCCGCCAGCGCGGCGAGGAGCAACAGGACCATGGGAGGCAGATTCGGCACGCGCAATTCCGGCAAGGCGACAGGCCGGCATTGTGGCAGCGTGGATTCTCAGTTGCAGAGACTGACGCGCGGTTACGCAGCCTGCGTCGACAAAGACGGCGCGCCCGAACGCCGCCATTCCGCCCAGGACGGCGGCGGCGACTGCCCATCCCCGCTCAAATCCGCCCAAAGAAAAACCCGCGCGGCGAGCCGGCGCGGGTTTTCAGGGGTATGGCACGACCGCCGTGGCGATCAGGCCTTCTTGTTGTAGCTCGCGCACCAGCCCTTCGAATGCACCTGCTTGGCCGGGAACAACATGCACGGACCATACTCGTCGCCGGCCTTGCCCTGGAAGAACTGGCAGTTGCCGCACATCGAACCGGGCTTGTAGGTCGGATTGCCCGCAGCGGTGGTTGCATCCTCGGTGTAGTGCAGCGCCTTCGCGGTGCCGTCGTTCGGATCCAGATGCGGATCGTCGGCAAAGGCGAGCTGCGGCAAAACGACGGCGGCGATAGGGGCGGCGATTGCGCCGGTCGCGGCGAGCTTCAGGAAACGACGTCTGGCCTGGCTTTCGGCTGGGTTCGACATGATGACTCCTCGTGTGGATTCTTCTCGTGTGGATTCTTGGGGTGGGCGAGACGCCCTTTTTCGTTGCAGGGTTCCTGCTGGCGGACAGCGTTGCGAGCTTAGCGCGCGATCGCGCCGATCGCACGCCGCTGCGCAGCTTTGCCGCAGGGGCGTGCCCGTTCACCCTAGCTTTGCACCGATGACTCGCCGATGAAGGCAAGCAGTCATCCGGCTCCGGTATAGTAGCTGCCCATTTGGCCGTCCATCGCCGGAGAATACGATCGACACCGCAGCCATCGAACGCAGCCGCCTGGAAGAATGCGCGCGGCAGATCGCCGACGCCGGGCGCACGCTCGGCGCGCGCGGCTGGACGCCGGCGACCAGCAGCAATTTCTCCATGCGGCTGGACGCCGGGCACGCCGCCGTGACGATCTCCGGCCGCGACAAGGGCCGCCTCGGCATCGACGACATCATGGTGGTCGACCTGGCCGGACGCCCGCTCGGCACCCAGGCGCGCCCTTCGGCCGAGACCGCGCTGCACACGCAGATCTACCGCCGCTATTCCGACGCCGGCGCCGTGCTGCACACGCATTCGCGCACGCAGACGGTCGCCTCGCGCCTGTATGCGGACGCCGGCCTCGTCCGTTTCGAAGGCTGGGAACTGCAGAATGCGATCACCGGCTACACCACCCACGAAAGCACGCTGGACCTGCCGGTGTTCCCGAATACGCAGGACATGGCCGTGCTCGTCGCCCGGGTCGATGCCTGGCTCGACGCCGGCAAGCCGCTGTCCGGCTACTTGATAGACGGCCACGGCATCTACACGTGGGGACGTGACATGGCCGAAACGCAACGCCACCTGGAGGCGTTCGAATTCCTGCTCGGCTGCGAACTCGACCTGCTGCAACTGCGCGGCAAGCCCTTGCGAGGTACTTCACCATGAGCCGTCTGCGCGTCTACGACGAAAACCATGCCGAGCCGGCATTGTCCGTGCATACCGATCATGCGGAGATCGAACGCGAACTCGCCGCCGTCGGCGTGCGTTTCGAGCAATGGGCAGCCACGCAACCGATCGCGCCGGGCGCCAGCCAGGACGAAGTGATCGCCGCGTATCGCAGCGACATCGACCGCCTGATGCGCGAAGAAGGCTACCAGGCCGTCGACGTGATCAGCCTGAAGCCCGATCATCCCGAGCGTGCCGCGTTCCGCCGGAAGTTCCTCAGCGAGCATCGCCACGACGAGGACGAGGTGCGCTTCTTCGTCGCCGGCGCCGGCCAGTTCACCTTGCACATCGGCGAGAGGATCTACGAAGTGCTGTGCGAACAGGGCGACCTGATCGGCGTGCCGGACAATACGCGCCACTGGTTCGACATGAGCGAATCGCCCTACTTCGTCGCGATCCGCCTGTTCACCAACCAGGAAGGCTGGGTCGCGAAGTTCACCGGCGAGGCCATCGCCGAACGCTTTCCGCGCATGCTGCCGCACGCGTCGGCCCAGGTCGGCTGAGCGCGCCCGGCCGGATGTCCTACCTCGACGAATCCCTGGCGCCCGGCGAGACGATCGTCGCGCGCTTCGAGCTGCACTGGACCGCGAAGTGGCGGATGATCGTGTTCCTGCTGCTGGCGATTCCGACCGTCGGCATCGCCCTGCTCGCGGCACTCTACGAATGGATCCGCCTGCGCTCGATCGAGCAGGGCGTGACGAACCGGCGCGTGGTGCGCAAGACCGGCATCGTCAGCCGCACAACGGAAGAATTGCGTCTCGCCTCGATCGAGACGATCGATCTGCACCAGAGTACCTGGGGTCGCATGCTCGGCTTCGGCGATGTCGTGCTGACCGGTCGCGGTGAAAGCGCGATGGTATTCACCCGGCTGAGCGCGCCGATCGAGGCCAAGCGGGCGATCGAAGGGGCGTATGCGGCGAGTGTCGAGCATCACACGTAGATTCCGCTGATCCGCGCGGCCGTCTGTTTCGGCCGGGGACCCCATGCCAGGAGCGACAGATCCTTCGGCGTCGATGCGAAGGAGATCGCCGCACCGTTGCCGCCAGTCCAGCCAGAGCACGCCATGACCCGCATCATCCTCACCGACATCGAAGGCACCACCAGTTCGATCAGCTTCGTCAAGGACGTGCTGTTTCCGTATGCGCGTGCGCGGCTGCCGGCATTCATCGTCACGCATGCAGACGAGCCGGAGGTGCAGCACTGGCTGCATGAGGCCGCCGAGGAGGCGGGGTTCGTTTCGGCGACGCAGCAGGAGCTGATCGACCTGCTGCTGTCGTGGATCGATGCCGACCGCAAGTCGACCGCCCTGAAGGCGCTGCAGGGAATGATCTGGAAGGATGGCTATGCCAGCGGCGAGTACCGCTCGCATATCTACGCCGAGGTACCGGCACGGTTGCGCGCATGGAAGGATGCCGGCAAGCGCCTGTATGTCTATTCGTCCGGTTCGGTGCCGGCGCAGAAGCTGCTGTTCGGCCATACCGATGCGGGCGACCTGACGCCGCTGTTCGACGGCTACTTCGACACCGAGACCGGCGGCAAGCGCGAGGCCGAATCGTATCGGCGTATCGCGGCCGCGATCGGCGTGGCCCCGGCGGAGGTACTTTTCCTGTCGGATATCGTGCAGGAACTCGATGCGGCACAGGCGGCCGGAATGCAGACCGTGCTGCTGGCGCGGGCGCCTTCCGCGTGCCCGGCGGACTCTGCGCATCGCTGCGTTGCGGATTTCGACGCGATAGCGGTCTGATCTCATCCTCTCCCAGGGTGAAGCTGCCGGCGCAGCGGAGAATTTTCGGTAGACACGTTCCGGTTGCCGAGGGTCGGGGTCGCTCCGATCCCCCAAGGGTCGCGCCCGGGCGCCTGCGCGACCTCGCGAAACGACTTCCGCTCAACCGCCCGCAGCATCGATAATGGCGACGGCGGCGGTCGCCGCGCTCGATCGCAGCATGCGTCGATGCGAACCTTCCACGACGGATTTCCTTGAAACCACTTCTCTCGACCTTGCTCGACGGCCTGCGCGTCGTCCTGCTGCGCTCGCCGCGCGGCGGCGCGATCGATGCCGGTCCCGGCGTCTTCATCGCGCTCATCGCGGTCTATCTGCTGGTCGCGCTGGGCATCGCCGCGTTCGATGCCGCAGGCCCTGTCGCACTCGATCCCGCCGGCATTCCGACCGTGCTGACCGATGCGCTGCTGACCCTGCTGGCGGCGTGGCTGCTGGTGCGCATGGCGGGTCGCGAGGTGGTGTGGGGTGCGGCCGGCATCCTGCTGGCGGCGACGATCATGACCGCCCTCGTCGTGCACTGGCCGCTCGATCACATCATCGGCGCGCTGGCTGCGCACGACTACGCGTGGATCGCCCTACTGCTCGATCTGCTTTCACGCCTGTGGTGGTTCCTGGTGCTGCTGGTGTTCGCCCACTGGCTGGCGCCGCGCGGTCTCGGTCGCGTCGTTGCCGCAGCCGTGCTCGCCTACGCGGTTTCCGCGGCCGCCTGGTGGTGGCTGCCGGCGTCGTCGCTGCTGACCACGGCCGCGCTGCAAACCGATGAAGAGACCGACAGCGGTGGCGACATCGCACAGACGCTGGCTCAGAACTCCACGACGCCCGACACCGGTACCGGCACCCCCGCCGATCCGTCGTCGAGCGAACAGGCGGACGAAGCGGACTTCGACGCCGAGAAGCTGATGTACGAACAGCCAGCGCTGCTCGATGCCGCCTTGGCGAAGCTGACGCCGCACACGCCCGGCAAGGCCGATCTCTACGTCGTCGCGTTCGCCGGCGACGCCGGCGAGGACGTATTCCGCAACGAAGCCGAATACGCCGAAAGCCTGTTCTCGCAGCGCTTCGATGCCGCCGGCCACGTGCTGGTGCTCGAAAACAACAACGCCACGCTGGCGACGCGTCCGCTGGCGACCTGGACGAACCTGCAGCGCGCCCTCGATGCGATCGCGAAGAAAATGGACCCGGCCGAGGACATCCTGCTGGTCTATCTGACCACGCATGGCTCGCACGATCACCAGCTGCTGGTCGACCTCGATCCGCTGCCGCTGAACCAGATCGAGCCGGACGATCTCGCCGATGCACTGAAGACGACGCCGCGCATCCGCTGGAAAGTACTGGTGGTGAATGCGTGCTACTCCGGCGGCTTCGTCGATGCGCTGCGCGATGATTCGACGATGGTGATCGCATCCGCACGCGAGGACCGCACCTCGTTCGGCTGCGGCGCGGATTCGGACATCACCTATTTCGGCAAGGCCTTCCTCGCCGAAGCGCTGAACCAGACGACCTCGATCCGCGAGGCGTTCGACGTCGCGAAGAAATCGGTCGACACCTGGGAGACGGCCGACAAGGAAGAACACTCCGAACCGCAGATCGCCACGTCGCGCAGCATCGAGGCGAAGCTCGCCGCGTGGCAGCGCACGCTCAAGGCCGGCGCACCGGTGCCGTTCGTGCCGGCGTCGAAGTCGGAGTCGTCCGAAGAGAGCCCATGACGCAGCGCGTCCTGGGCGAGGCAGCGATGCCTCGGAAGGGCAACGCGCGGCAAAGCTCTTGTTCGAGCACGCTGGGCGCGTAAGTCCCGACGCGTGCTCCCACCGGAGCCCCGCCCCGCAGCCTGCCTTCTCCCCCCAACGCGGTGACGCTATCGGGGAACAGCGGCGCCGCGCCGCGCAGGCCGCCTTCGATCTTTATGGGATTTTTATACAACTGACGCCGAATCCTATGCGGCGCTTATGAGACGACGCCTAATGTAACGGTCCTGTGTCGCAACGATATCGGGCCATGGACTTCGTCTATCTGATCTTCCTGTTCGTCCTCGTCGCCCTCACCGCGGGCTATGTCTGGCTGTGCGGCAGCCTTGAGGAACGCAAGTGAGCGACTTCCTGCTGATCGAAGCGGCCCTGCTGCCGCTCGCCGTCGCGCTGTACTTCTTCTGCATCCGCCACAGGACCCGCTCATGAGCCTCATCCAAGGCGTGGCCGCGCTGATCGCGCTGGCTCTTTGTGTCTACCTGACCGTCGCCCTGCTGAAACCGGAGTGGTTCGAATGACTACGAACGACTATCTGCAGCTCGGCATCTTCCTGGTTGTCCTGCTGCTGTTGGTGAAACCGCTCGGCGCCTTCATGGCGCTGGTGTTTTCCGATACGCCCAATCGCGTGACGCGCTTCGGTGCGCCGGTCGAGCGCGCGCTGTACCGCATTGCCGGCATCAAGCCGGAAGAAGACATGAGCTGGAAGCGCTACGCGCTCGCCCTGCTCGTGTTCAATGTCCTCGGGCTGCTCGTCGTCTACCTGCTGCAACGCACGCAGCAGTGGCTGCCGCTCAATCCGCAAGGCTTCGGCGCGGTCGGCGCCGACTCCGCGATGAACACCGCGATCAGTTTCGCCACCAATACGAACTGGCAGGGCTATGGCGGCGAGTCGACGATGAGCTATCTGACCCAGATGCTCGGACTGGCCGTGCAGAACTTCCTTTCCGCCGCGACCGGCGTCGCCGTGCTGATCGCGCTGATCCGCGGCTTCGTGCGCAAGACCGCGAGCGGCATCGGCAATTTCTGGGTCGACATGACGCGCTGCACGCTGTACGTGCTGCTGCCGCTGTCGCTGCTGCTCGCGCTCGTGCTCACCTCGCAGGGCGTACCGCAGAACTTCAAACCCTACGAGACCGTGCCGCTGCTGCAGACGACGACCGCGACTGAAACGGTCAAGGATGCCGACGGCAATGCGCAGAAGGATGCCGCGGGCAAGGATGTGACGAAGGAATCGCCGGTCAGCGAACAGTCGCTGCCGCTCGGCCCGGCTGCCTCGCAGATCGCAATCAAGCAGCTCGGCACGAATGGCGGCGGCTACTACAACGTCAACTCGGCGCACCCATACGAGAACCCCACCCCGCTCAGCAATTTCTTCGAAGTAGTGGCGATCCTGCTGCTGCCGGCCGCGCTCTGCTACACCTTCGGCGCGATGGTCGGCGACCGCCGCCAGGGCTGGGCGCTGCTCGCCACCATGTTCGTCATTTTCGTGCCCCTGCTGCTCGCCTGCACGGCTGCAGAACAAGCCGGCAATCCCGCTCTTTCCTCTCTGGGTGCGGATCAGCTGGCGTCGGCCGTGCAGGCAGGCGGCAACATGGAAGGCAAGGAAACGCGCTTCGGCATCGTCAACTCCACCCTGTGGGCGACCGCCACGACCGCCGCCTCGAACGGCTCGGTCAATGCGATGCACGATTCGTTCACCCCGCTCGGCGGCCTCGTGCCGATGTGGCTGATGCAGCTCGGCGAAGTCATCTTCGGCGGCATCGGCTCGGGCCTGTACGGCATGCTCGCGTTCGCGGTGGTGGCGGTCTTCATCGCCGGCCTGATGGTCGGGCGCACGCCGGAATATCTCGGCAAGAAGATCGAAGCGTATGAAATGAAGATGGCGAGCCTGGTCGTGCTGATTCCGTGCGCGCTGGTCGTCGTCGGCACCGCCATCGCGGTGCTCGCACCGGCCGGTCTCGCCGGCATCGCCAACCCGGGCATCCATGGCTTCAGCGAGATCCTGTATGCGCTGTCGTCGGCGTCGAACAACAACGGCAGCGCCTTCGGCGGCCTCTCGGCAAACACGCCGTTCTGGAACGTGCTGCTCGGCATCGTGATGTTCCTGGCGCGCTTCCCGCTGGCGATCGGCATGCTCGCGATCGCCGGCTCGCTCGCCGCCAAGAAAGTCGTGCCGACCTCGGCCGGCACGCTGCCGACGCATACGCCGCTGTTCATCGTGCTGCTCGCCTGCACCGTCGTCGTGATCGGCGCGCTGACCTTCCTGCCCGCACTCGCGCTCGGACCGATTGCCGAGCATCTGTCGGCGTTTGGACACTGATCCGGCAGCGCACGAACCGACCTTCACTCTCAAAAAAAAAACGCCGTCATTCCCGCGAACGCGGGAGGCGCTCCATGACAACGGAGCCGGTCATCCAAGGTGCTCCATTCCAAGGAACCGCCGATCCCCGCTTCCGCGGGGATGACGCCGAACCCAAGCACGACGCCGAACCCAAACACTACGTGACGACCCTGCCATGACTACTTCTGTCCGCACCAGCGCGCTGAGCAAAGAATTGATGGTTCCCGCCATTGCCGACGCGTTCCGCAAGCTGTCGCCGCGCCAGCAATTCCGCAACCCGGTGATGTTCGTCGTGTTCGTCTGCAGCGTGCTGACGACCGGCCTGTGGCTGCAGGCCCTCGCCGGGCACGGCGAGGCGCCGACCGGTTTCATCCTGTGGGTCGCCATCTGGCTCTGGTTCACGCTGCTGTTCGCGAACTTCGCCGAGGCGATCGCGGAAGGCCGCGGCAAGGCGCAGGCCGCATCGCTGCGCGGCGCGCGACGCGACGTCGTCGCGCACAAGCTGTCCGCCGTGGACAAGCGCAACCAGATCACCCTGGTGTCCGCCTCGGATCTGCGCAAGGGCGACCTCGTGATCATCAAGGCCGGCGAAGCGATTCCCGGCGACGGCGATGTCATCGACGGCGCCGCTTCGGTCGACGAGAGCGCCGTCACCGGCGAATCCGCACCGGTGATCCGCGAATCCGGCGGCGACCGCAGCTCGGTGACCGGCGGCACGCGCGTGCTGTCGGACTGGATCGTGGTGCGCATCGCCAGCAATCCCGGCGAGAGCTTTCTCGACCGCATGATCGCCATGGTCGAAGGCGCCAGCCGGCGCAAGACGCCGAACGAGATCGCGCTGACGATCCTGCTGGCCAAGTTCACATTGATCTTCCTGCTCGCCTGCGCCACCTTGCTGCCCTACTCGCTGTATGCCGTGCGCAGCGCAGGCCACGGCGATCCGGTGACCATCACCGTGCTGGTCGCCCTGCTCGTCTGCCTGATCCCGACCACGATTGGCGGCCTGCTCTCGGCGATCGGCATCGCCGGCATGGACCGCATGATCCAGGCCAACGTGATCGCGATGTCCGGCCGCGCGGTCGAAGCGGCGGGCGATGTCGACGTGCTGCTGCTCGACAAGACCGGCACGATCACGCTGGGCAACCGCCAGGCGGTCGCATTCCATCCGGCACCCGGGGTCGATGCGAGTGCGCTCGCCGACGCCGCCCAGATGGCGTCGTTCGCCGACGAGACACCGGAAGGCCGCAGCGTCGTAGTCCTGGCGAAGGAAAAATACGGCTTGCGCGAACGCCACGTGGCCGGCACCGGCATCGTGTTCGTGCCGTTTACCGCGCAGACGCGCATGAGCGGCGTCGACATCGGCAACAGCAACATCCGCAAGGGCGCGATCGACGCGATCAGGAACTATCTGGGCAGCCTCGGCAGCGAACTGCCGGCGGCGGTGACGAAGATCGCCGAAGACATCGCGCGTCAGGGCGGCACGCCGCTGATCGTCACGGAGAACGCCCGCGCACTCGGCGTCATCGAACTCAAGGACATCGTCAAGGGCGGCATCCGCGAGCGCTTCGCCGAGCTTCGCGCGATGGGCATCAAGACGATCATGATCACCGGCGACAACCCGCTGACCGCCGCATCGATCGCGGCGGAAGCCGGCGTCGACGATTTCCTCGCCGAGGCGACGCCGGAAGCCAAGCTGAAGCTGATCCGCGACATCCAGGCCGAGGGCCGCCTCGTCGCGATGTGCGGCGACGGCACCAACGATGCACCCGCGCTCGCCCAGGCCGATGTCGCGGTCGCCATGAACACCGGTACGCAGGCTGCGAAAGAAGCCGGCAACATGGTCGACCTCGATTCCAACCCGACCAAGCTGATCGAAGTGGTCGAGATCGGCAAGCAGATGCTGATCACGCGCGGCTCGCTGACGACATTCTCGATCGCCAACGACGTCGCCAAGTATTTCGCGATCATCCCGGCGGCGTTCGCCGGCACCTACCCGGCACTGAACACGCTCAACGTCATGCATCTGGCGACGCCGCAGAGCGCGATCCTGTCCGCGGTGATCTTCAACGCGCTGATCATCATCTGCCTGATTCCGCTCGCGCTGAAAGGCGTGCAGTCCCGGGCGATGAGCGCGGCTCAGCTGCTGCGCCGCAACCTGCTCGTGTTCGGCGTGATCGGCCTGTTCATCCCGTTCATCGGCATCAAATTGATCGACATGCTGCTGGTCGTTTGCGGACTGGCCTGAGGAAATATCGTCATGCGCACGCATCTGCTCCGAACCGTTTATCCGTCTGCTGCCGTCGAAGCGATAGAACCCGACACGGGCTGCGCTGCGAACGACGACGACGCCTCCAGCCCGGTGCCCGAGGCGAAGACCGCGCAGCCCCTGCTCGCCCTCGTCAGCAGCGCCGCACTGCAGCCGGACGACCACGACGACTACTACCTCGGCGGCTACGCCGGCATCTGATTCAAATGAAATCTCCAGGGGAAAGACTGCTCATGAAAAGCCTCATCGGCGGATGCTCCGCCCAACGCCAACGTATTCCCGCTCACCTCGCCCTGCTCCTGCTCCTGCTGCCGATCGCCGGCAGCGTGTGCGCGCAGGTGCCCGACGCAACCGCGAACGCGGCGACGGCGATCACCGCGACCAGCGTCGCGGCGAGCGATCCTGCTCCGGCCGCCGGATCGAGCAGCGATTGCTCGACGAATTTCTTCGGCCGCCTGGCCGCGGCGTATCGCGAGGACGCGAATCCCGCGCCGGCCGATCCGAACACGCCGGCGCCCGCGCGCCGCGGACTGGATGCGCCCTTTTCGTCACCGCCGTTTCCGTCGGCCGAGTGGCAGCTCGGCGGCATGGATTATCCGATCGGCGTGCCGAACGAAAACGCGCAGTATCCGCTGGAGAAGGCACTCGCCTGCACCAGCCTCGGCCGCTGGATGCAGGACAATCGCATCGAGACGTACGGCTGGATCAACCCTTCGATGAACATCAGTTCGTCGAACTTCAACAACTACCCGCTCTCGTATGCGACGCGTCCCAATCGCGTCGAATTCAACCAGTTCCTGCTGCGCGTGGAGCGTCTGCCCGACACCGTGCAGACCGATCACATCGATTGGGGCTTCCACTTCGACAATCTGTACGGCTACGACTATCACTACACCACGATGAAAGGCGTGTTCAGCAACCAGCTGCTGAATAATCCGAATCCGAACCAGCCGATCGCGGCGAACGCGGGCACGGCCGGCAAGGTTTACGGCGACGATCCGATGATCTGGTACGCCGAGCTCTACATCCCGTGGGTCGCCCAGGGCATGGCGATCACGGCGGGACGCTACCTGTCGCTGCCCGACATCGAAGCGCAGTTCGCGCCGCAGAACTACCTGCTGACCCATTCGATCCTCTACACGGTCGACGCCTACACCAACGTGGGCATACTGACGACGACCAAGCTCAACGATCAGTGGACGCTGCAACTGGGTCTGCACGGCGGCGACGATTCGGCGCCCTGGAACAGCACGTCGCGCCTCAGCCTGCAGGCGTGCGTGCAATGGAAGTCGGCATCGAACAACGACATGCTGTATCCCTGCGTCGAGTCGTACAACAACAAGAACCAGACCTACAACAATCTGCAGGAATTCGTCGTCACCTGGGGCCATCGCTTCAGCCCGAACGTGCACATGCTGACCGAGGCGTATCGCATCTACGTGCTCAATGCACCCGGCTACCCGGCCGGGCAGGATGCCGCCTACGGCGCCGTCAACTATTTCAACGTCGAATTGAATCCGACCAACATGATTTCGATCCGCAACGAGTGGGTCAACGATCAGGTCGGCCAGCGTACCGGCTATGCCACGCGCTACATCAGCAACACGGTCGGACTCACGCACTGGGCAACGCCGGATATCGAGCTGCGTCCTGAAATCCGCTACGAGCACTCGCTCGACGTGGCGGCCTACGACGAGGGCAAGAAGAAGCACCAGGCAACGGCGCTGTTCGACGTCATCTTTCACTTCTGAGTACGACACCCGGAGACTTCCATGCGTACCTTGTTCCGCCCCGCCCTGGTCCTGCTGCTGGCCCTGACCGTGCTGACCGGCGTCGTCTACCCGCTGCTCGTGACAGGCCTCGCCCAGGTGCTGTTTCCTGCGCGCGCCAACGGCAGCCTGATCGTGCAGAACGGCAAGCCGCTCGGCTCGGAACTGATCGGCCAGCCGTTCGCGGATCCGAAGTATTTCTGGAGCCGTCCCTCGGCGACCTCGCCGTCCGCGAACAACGCGGCGGCGTCGAGCGGCTCCAATCTCGGTCCGACCAGCAGTGCCTTGACCGATGCGGTGAAACAGCGCATCGACGCCTTGCGCGCTGCCGACCCCGGCAATGCCGCGCCCGTCCCGGTCGACCTCGTCACCGCATCGGGCAGCGGACTCGATCCGCAGATATCGCCGGCCGCGGCGGCGTATCAGGCCGCACGCGTCGCCCGTGTGCGCGGTCTGGCCAGGGCCCAGGTCGACGCGCTGGTCGTCGCGGCCACCGAAGGACGCCAGCTCGGCCTGTTCGGCGAGCCGCGCGTGAACGTGCTGAAACTCAACCTGTCCCTCGACGGCGCGCGCTGAGCGCTTGCTGTCCGAGGATAATTGCCCCACCGAATCCTCAGAGAGCTGTACTTTTCATGGACACCCCCACTCGTTTCCCGCGCCGCGGCGCCGCCTTGATGGCGGGCTTCGGCCTTGTGTTTTGCGCCAGCGCGGCGCAGTCGACCGAAGCGGCCATCAGTGGCCGCATCCATCGCGTCAAGGCCAATACGCTGGACCTGTGTTTCGATCGCGGCCACAACCCTGCCGTCGGCGATCACGTGCAGTTGATCCGGCACGCGTTCACCTCGCAGCCGAAAAGCGTGCAGACGATGAAATCCACCACCATAGGCGCCGCCGAAATCGTCGCGCTCGAGGGCGGCCGCTGCGCCAGCGCGCGCCTGCTCGAAGGCAGCGCCCGCGCGCTCGACTGGGTCGCCGCGCAGCC